>JAEDMI010000012.1 GCA_016303085.1 Acetatifactor sp. | reverse complement strand
CCCTGTGCCTCCGGCTTTGCCGGACATTAGCATACTTCCTCCAAAAATCAGCAGAATCAGCAGTAAAGTCAAAAAGATATTGACCAGATTTTTATGCTTCCACTTAGCGCTGACAGCCAAAATGAACGCCCCCATCGCGGTGGCAAGGGTCAAAGGCAACAGCGGAAGAACAGACAGCCCCACCGCCGAGTACAGATAAAAAAGCAGCCCCGGCTTACCGTACCAAACATAAACTCCCAGCCCGGGAAGAATTACCAGCACGGAAAGCATCAGATTGGTTACATACATCGTCAGGAATCTGCTGATAATGACAGATGCCTTTTTTACAGGTAAGGACATTTGAAGTTCAAAAGCCTTCTTTTGAAAAACAACGCTTCCCGCCTTAAAGAATGAGAAAAACAGAATCACCAGGCTTATCACCGCTGCCAGCAATGCGGGAATCAGTTCCGCCATTCCCACGGTGGTCAACACATAGGCATAACCGCCGATATAAAACTGAAACATCAGAATCAAAAGCACCCACACAACTCCAAGCCCCAACGCCTGTGCTTTCTTCTTTTTGTCCCTTGTATAGCGAATTTCATTGATACCGAACAAATTGCAAAGCTGAATTCCGGTCAGCACCCTAATCTGTCTGCCCATTTGCCGCCACCTCCATAAATATCTGTTCCAGAGATTTATCTCCCAGAACCTCCTCTGTATTTCCCTCCAGTACCAGCTTCCCGTGAGAAATCATGGCGATGCGGTTGCACAGCTTTTCCGCCACATCCAAAACATGAGTGGAAAAGAAAACCGCACTGCCTTCCGCACAAAGCGCTTTCATCTTTTCCTTCAGTTTCAGTGCCGCTTCCGGGTCAAGTCCTACAAAAGGCTCATCCAGTATCAAGAGCCTCGGATGATGAATCAGTGCCCCGATGATGGCAAGCTTCTGTTTCATACCGTGGGAATAGGATGAAATCAAATCCCCAAGGGAATCATAGATTCCAAAATCACGGGCTTCCTTTTCAATCGCACTCTCCCTGTCCTCTCCGGACAGTTCAAACACATCCGCAATGAAATTCAGATACTGTATACCTGTGAGATAATCATACAAATCCGGGTTATCCGGTATATATGCCATCCTCTTTTTGCACTCCAACGGATTCTTTTTCACGGATAATCCGTCAACGGTAATTTCACCTTCCTCAAAATCATGAATTCCAACCACACTCTTTATGGTAGTCGTCTTACCTGCTCCGTTGTGTCCGATAAATCCGTAAATATCTCCGGGGCGAACATGGATACTTAAATCCGATACCGCTGTCTTTCCACCCTTGTACTGTTTTGTCAAATGCTCAATTTTCAACATACTTTCTTCCTCCCTCATTTATCTGAGTTGCATTTTTTCCATACGTTCTATTTGTCTTTGCAGTTTTTCCTGATTTTGCAGAGACCGAAAAACAGGATTCCTAAGGGAAGCCGTCACACTGTCCCGCACAAGTTCCGCCACTCTCACCTCACTGTTCACCACCAGCCCTTCCAGCCATTCATCCAACCTTGTAAAATAAGCGTCACCATGAAGCTTGATACCGTCGTTCATCAGTTGTTCCACCGCACCGCAGTATTTTTCAAGCCTGAAAAAGACTTTCCTTTCCCATTCCTCTATACCGGAATTCTCTCCTGTTTTCTTTGCCTCCTCCAGATAACCGCAATACACCAGCGCTGCCTGATAATGGAATTTTGCCGCCTCATTTGGATGTAACATCTCCACTCGAAAGCTCTCTAACAAGGCATCTGCGCGACGGATGGTCTCCTCAGTTTTCACAGGAGGCTGTTCCGGCAACATCAGCATGTACATGCAGTATTCAAGCATCTGTATCAAATTTTGATACATTCCCACCTGTATGGACAGTCCCGCCTTGTCGTGCTCTCCCAGTTGTAGATATGCCGCTGTCAGAAGACCTTCACAATTTCCCATTCGGTTTGCATCCAGTTTTTCCGAAAATGCTTCCACCACCTCATCGGCTCTTCCCGTATACAGTTGTATTACCCCTCGGATTGCAGCAGCGTTCTCACAGCGGCTGATTTCCCTGCTGTTCTCCATTACCCGCTGACAGAGCTGCTCTGCCCGCTTGAGCACCGCGCCACTCTTTTCCGCATTTCCCGCAAGGTTTGCATGGTTCAACAAAAGTCCCGCCATATTTTCCAAAAATTCGTAACAGCAATAATACTTCTTAATCAGGCTCTCGCATTTTCCCAGTACCTCATCAAAAGGCTTTTCTGCAAAATCTCTTGCCAGTTGCTGGTAGTAAAACCGGATCTGTTCTTTCGTAAGTTGTGCTTCATACCCCAGAAGTTCATCCACCGAGACATCAAAAAACGAGGCAAGCTGGGGCAGTATCTGAATGTCCGGGGTTGTGGTTCCCGTCTCCCATTTAGACACGGAAGCCTTGGTAACACCGATAAACTCCGCCAGTTCCTCCTGGGTAATCCCTCTGTTTTTCCTGTTGCGCATAATGTTTTGCGCAAGATTTAAGCCACTCATACAGAAACCTCCGTCTTTCCGCTACCTGCAATTATTCGGATGTTTTCACACCTTGCACAGGCATAATTATCTCTTACAGCTTTATCATATCAGTCATAGTCTCCCATTTCAATGGAGCCTTCGGAAACTTTGAGTAATTTTGTTTCTCGTCGCGATACACCAGATGAAAAATTGATGCAGGAGGATAGCTTCGGTTCTGTCATGCCCATCCTCACCTTCGACAGCTTTGATGAGATATACTCACTGCTGTCAGAGAAACCCAAGCCCCTCGCCCTTTATCTGTTCTCAGAGTCGAAAAACAGATTCTATTCCTAAGATAAAAAACAGTGCAGCCTTTTTCCGGGTTGCACTGTTTTTAAATTACTTTGTATTATTTTGTCCTGCTGTCGCTTCAGCTTCCCTTGCTGCCTTCTTCGCTGCCTTCTTTTTCCGATGTCTCTTTATTAACAGTACAATTACCGTTATAATTACAGCCCAAATAACCAGCTGGGGAATGTGAATCACAAACCAGATACCAAACTCTGCAAATCCGTGGCCTATGCTTCTCAGACTGTGCATAAAGCCCTCCGAAATTCTCTGCCATGCAGTCTCTTCCACTTCCTCCACGGGAGTCAGTTCCTTCACCTCTGAAATACTCAAATAAACGGTACTGTACTGCACCTGATTGTCCATGGCGCGCAGCTGGGATTCCATGCTCTCCAGTTGATAACGGACTGTTGTCAGCCGCTCCTCGATGGTCAGTATATCCTCCAAACATTCCGCCTGCTCCAGCAGTTCCAGCAGTCTGGTCTGTTCCGTTTTCAATGCATCCCTGTGGCTTTCCATATCCACATAGGTCAATGTTACATCATCCACACTGTCCGAACGCCGCACTACATTGCATATATCCGGCATCACAGCCAAAAATGCATCCAGCTTTGTCTGCGGAATACGGATTGTCAGGTTTGCATAGCGGGAATTGCGGTAGCCGGAATAGCTGCTTCCGTTGTAAGAATCCATGTTCTCTATGTATCCTCCCAGCCCCTGAATCTGTGTCTCCAGACTGGACATCATCGCATCATATTCCTTTGTCTCCACTTCAAGATTCACATTCCGGATCAGCTTTCTGTCAGTCAATATCTGCCCGTTTTCTGTTGTTCCTGCGGAGCCTGTACTCACTGCTTCTCCGTAATAGCTTCCTCCCATATCTACTTCAGCCATATCATAGCTCATAGAGTCTTCAGTCGACCAGCTGCCATTCTCCATTAAAGTCGTCATGGAATCCTTGCTGCTTGCTCCACAGCCCGTCATCAGCATTGCTGTCAGACATACCGCAAGCATTGTCATTATTTTCTTTTTCATATTACTTCCTCCCTCTCCATTTGCCGAGAGGCACCTGTCGGGTATCTGTCCGCCAAGTGCCTCTACTGCTCTGTTATCCGTATAGACGAAAGATATCAGAAAAGGTTCTCAATTTTCATAAATTTCTCTTTTTCTGCCATTATCTGCTGCTCATTTCCCACAACACACAGGAAATCGTCATCCATAAATGCCCGGATATATTTTGACAAAGCTCTGATATCATCGGGGGTAGCATCCAAAACCTGGTTTCTTGCGCTCTGCAGCATTTCGTTTGTCATGCCGGTCATATAGTGCTCTCTGGAACGGCGTCCCTTTCCCGCAGCAGTCAGAGGTGTATCCAACTCACTGATGGCTCCGATGATATACTGAGTCATGGTACGCTCGTCAGCCTCATAATTCGCTATGAAATCAGCTGCATTCTCAAACACATCAATGGTCTGTCCCAGGTTAGGGTCACGGTAGGAACAGAAATAGCTGCCTCCGTCCCTGAAGAAGCCGCACATACAGCCGTAAGCTCCTCCCTTAACACGTATATTCACCCATAAATATTCATAACCCATCATGACACGGAGCACGGTCAGCGCACCTGTGTAGGGAAGCCCTTTCTTTCGGAAGTTACCGGCCCGACACACAAAGTCCACCTGTCCCGAGGTCGTAAGCCCCTCGTTCTTCTTCTCCGGTACAGGTATATAAGACGCTTTCTCCACCGCATCGGTGTACAACTTACTCTTCAGCGCAGCCACCGGTCCTGCCAGCTTCTCAAGTGCTTCTCCGTCTCCCGTGAAATCAATCATCAGGTTCTCGGGACGGAAAATCATCTTGCAGAGCGCCTGAAGCTTCTCCACGAGTTCAGCCTTTCTCTCCTCAAAATTCCTTTCCAACTCACAGGTCAGACGATACTGGCTGACACCGTTTAACTCCTCGTCAATGGCATCCTTGACACTTCCGTAGGACAACGCCCTGCTGACTGCCACACCGTGTCCTGCCTGCATCATGTATTCCCGGGCTTTGGAATTGTTTTCCGCAAGAATTTCCTTCAGTCTCTTGGTATCCGTAAGGTCTGTGGTAAAAATCAGTTCCTCCATCAGTTCAATGGCTCTGGGCAGATTCTCGTACAATGCCTTGGTACAAACCTCCATGGTCATGGTAAACTGATCCGGCTCCACCACGCTTCCGTAATTGTTTTGAGCCACAAAAATCTCTCCGGTAACCAGATTGATTTCGCTGCACAGCTCCCCGTAGGTATAATGTGCAGTATTCATATTGCAGTATACATTTTTCAGAATACCCAGATAAGGGAAGTAAGACTCCGGTATATCCTTTATTTTAAATATCAGACGGAAATAGCCGATGCCGTTTGTAAATATATCATGATGGAGGGCCGGGGTATCTCCCAACTTCTTCTCTTTGTTGTAGATAGGAGCCGCCTCACGCTTTAAGTCTGCTCTTGTCAACAGCGGAATCTTTGCAATATCCTCCGGAGCATCCTCCTTCTCCCGGAAGGTATTCAGTCTGTCCATCATAGTCCGCACATCAGCCAACTCCTGCTCGCTCATACCGCTCTTGATATTGGCGAGTTTCGCCTTCAGCGCCTCCTCCTGTTCCTTTGCCAGTCCCTCCTTAGGCAGAAGAATAACAGTCGCGGAATGGGTATTGTTCAGCATATATTTTTCAATAATTTTCTCAAAATACCCTTCCTTCACCTTCCGGCGCAAGGAAGCATAGGTCTCGTTTGCCTCAATATGGATAAAGGGCTTTGATTCGTCATACAGCCAGCTGTCCATCATCTTAATTCCGTACATCAGGCCTTTGGGTGTTGTACCGAAATCTGCCTCTCTGTATTGGAACTCAAAATGATTAATGGCAGAAAGAAGTGCCTTCTCGTCAAATCCGTTCTTCACGATGTTCTCCAACACTTCCCGGATAACTGCCTTAAACTCTTCCTCCCGGCCTACAGAGGTTCCCTTTGCCACCACTGCGAACAACGGCTGCCTGATATTCTCCACCATGCTGAAGACATCCTTGCCGATACCTCTGTCAATCAATGCCTGCTTTAAAGGTGCACCGGGCACGGTACAAAGTGCAAAATCCAGAATCTTCATTGCCACATAAAGCTCTTTGTCCAGATTGTCTCCTGCCGCAAAGGCCTGAACCAAATAGGTGTTTTCCTCCACGTTTTCCCCCTCGCTGACAGGGAACTCAATCACATTACGCACCGGCTTTTCAAAGGCAGGCTCAGTCTGAATCTCGGAATCCACCTTCAGGTAATCGAACTTGGAAAGGTATTCCTCATCAATATAAGTGAGTTTTTCCGCCATGTCCATATTTCCGTACAGGTAGATATAGCTGTTGGAGGGATGATAGTAGGTTCTGTGGAAATCCAGGAACTGCTCGTAGGTCAGGTTCGGAATATCCTTGGGATCCCCGCCGGACTCCACTGCATAGGTGGTATGCGGATACAAAGCCGCCGGAACTTCTCTCCATAGCACATCATCGGGAGAGGAAAGTGCCCCCTTCATTTCATTGTAAACCACACCGTTATAGGTCAGTTCTCCCTCCTCACTCAGCTCATAATGCCAGCCCTCCTGGCGGAAAATAGCCTCGTTCCGGTATGTGTTTGGATAAAATACCGCATCCAAATAAACATGCATCAGATTCTGAAAGTCCTTGTCGTTGCAACTCGCCACAGGATACAGCGTCTTATCGGGATAAGTCATTGCATTCAAAAAAGTATTCAGGGAACCTTTCACCAGCTCCACAAAAGGGTCCTTTACGGGGAAATTCTTGGAGCCGCAGAGCACGGAATGTTCCGTGATATGGGCTACACCTGTGGAATCCGTTGGTGTTGTACGAAAACCGATGTAAAACACCTTGTTGTCATCGTCGTTGGAAATCAGTGCAACCCTTGCACCGGTCTTTTTGTGCCGGCACAGATAAGCCACACTGTCGATGTCCTTAATCTCTCTCTTTTCAATTACCTCATAGGCTGTTAAGTCTTCTACTCTCATTTGTCGTCTCCTTTTTAAATATTTATAATCCCATGATTGCAAACTTACTCACTGACAACTCCTGGATGACCAATCCGCAGGCCTCCTTCTCCTCTTTCGTCATTCCGGTCAACTGCTCAATGGTAAACTGTTTTGTAACATATTCCTTTTTGGGCTTTCTAAACAGTCTCTTTTTTTCCTCAATGACATTGACCTTGATTCTCGCCTTCATCTGCTTATACAACTTTACAAGAAATCCTGTGGGCTCCAGATAATACAAATGCGTCTCCAGCGTATCCTCCAGGTCTGCCTCCGGCACAATATATTTTTGTACCAGCATGCGAAACTTAAACAGGACCTCCTCCGCATCCAGAAGTTCCCCAAAGGTATATTTGCACCCCACATAGACGCGGCTTGTGTCCTGCATGCTGTACTTGTAATCCTCATATACCGTACGGTTCATTTTAATCCCAAACCTTTCCCGCATTCTTCACTTATTTTTCCTGTGTACCGTCAATGTCCTCAATTTTATAGCCGCTCATCCGCCATGCATCCCGAATTGTTTTCAGTGACAGTCCGGACTCCTGTGCCAGTTCCTCCGGTGTCACCTTCCGGTGTAGTTCCTCAGCCAGTTCCCTTGCCTTATCTGCCACCAGGTTTACCTTGTCCGCCACTTTTTGGTCAATCTTCTCATTAGAAGCATTTTCCTGAATATATTCCTCCATGGCATCCATCATCATCTTGGCCAGCATCCCCTGTGCCTCAGAAGGTGTTTCCAGACTTCCCAACATGCTCACTCCCGTAGCAAGCGCCACATTTCCTTCTCCTATTAAGTCTTCCAGAAAAACCCCCTGCCCCGTATAAAGCTTCGCGATGTCAACCACATCCTTCAGATAATTCTGAATCAGCTTCTGCTGTGCATCCGGCTCTCCCGCCATGGCAGATATGGTCAACGCATCAATTTCACCCGCAGTGAATTCAGGAAGTCCCGAAAGCTCGTCCAGATAATCCTGCAGATAATTCCTCTCTTCATCCGTCAGGTATTCATCCAAATCCACGGGCTGGCCGATTCCCACCTTATGCTTTACCAGGTAGTCAAACACCATCTGCAGCTGGCTCTCATTCAGTTTCTGCTCTGTAAAAGCCTCCCTGACCTGCTCCTCACTGATGCAATTACCCTGCTCCTTCGCCAGCGCCCGCACCTTTTCCAACGTCTGTGCAAACAAAATTTCCTTACTTTGACTCATATATTCCCTCTCACTATTTATTGTTCCGTCTTACAAATCATGTTTTCCGGGAAGCATTGCTCATGCAATTCTTCATACCTTGTGTTCATGTGTAAACAGATGATACTGACAATACTCATAGTTGCCGTTGCACTTAGAGCAGAAACGGAACTCAAGCGTCGGGTCATCCTCCTCCGTTCTTCCGCAAACCGCACATTTGTGGGTTGTAACCTTGGGATTTCGCTTGATATCCTGCCGAAACTCCGCCCGGCGCTTCATCTGTTTCGGATTTAAGCGCAGATTGTTTTTTGCTTTCAGCATGAAAATCAGGAAGTTTATCAGTGATGCTGCAATGGCCGCCACACTGAACCATGCCCCACTCATCAGAAATTCCACCATCTCCAGTGTGAGCATGACGCCGTAGGCAATTCCCAGCCACTTTACCCTTACCGGAATGACAAACATCAACAGTACCTGCGCATCGGGGAAGGTTGCCGCATACGCCAGGAAAATGGACATGTTAATGTAAAATGTACTGAACTGCCATGCTCCGATGGAGCAAATGCTGCCAACTATGGCAGCTGAACCGGTTCCGTAAATTATATAGAGCAGCAGCATGCACACAAAACTTCCTGCCACAGTCAGAAGAATACCGGTAAAAATATAGACATTATATCTCCACGTTCCCCAGACCCTCTCCAGACTGGTTCCCAGGCTGAAATAGAACATCAGCATAATCAGAATAAAAATAATATCTCTGTAGGAATTTGCTACAGTCGGAGGCGCAATCACCCATGTGATAAGCCGCCATATCTGTCCGTGCATGATAGCGTAAGGATTCAGTGTCAGATAGCTCATCACACCCGGCAGCAGCCATGTAAAAAAATACCCTACAATATAGCACCCCAGTAAAATAATTGTCAGATTCGGAATTGCATATTTTCCGAATTTTTTCTCCCATTTACTCATGTATCTATTCCCTTTCACTTATTATTAACTGTCATTTTCAAAAAAACACACGAATACATTTTATCATCCAACGCATAAGAAGTAAACCAAGCAATTCCATTTTATAGAAAAATCAGCATTTTTATAAAGTTTTCACAGCTTTTGTTCGTTGCTTTTTTGCCTCGATTGTCGTATAATACCTTAGTCAGTCGAACTGTGTCGACCGGGATTCTTCTCCTGAAATTTCCGTTTGGATACGACGCAGAGCAGTTTTCGATATAACCGATATTCAGTAAGGAAGGATATACATATACATGGAAAGTATCAATAAAATTGCAACCCTTGGTATTGATATCGGCTCCACCACCGTCAAAATTGCTATTCTGGACGAGGAGCATCATATTCTGTTTTCAGATTATGAACGTCACTATGCCAATATCCGGGAAACTCTTTCCTCACTTTTAAAAAAGGCTTATGAAGAACTGGGAAACCTTACTCTTCATCCCATGATAACCGGTTCCGGCGGTCTGACCCTTGCCAACCATCTGGGTGTTCCCTTTACCCAGGAGGTAATCGCTGTCGCAACATCATTGAAGGAGCTGGCTCCCAAGACCGATGTGGCAATTGAGCTTGGCGGCGAAGATGCAAAAATTATTTATTTTGAAGGCGGCAATGTGGAACAGCGCATGAACGGAATCTGCGCAGGAGGTACCGGTTCCTTTATTGACCAGATGGCTTCCCTGCTTCAGACCGATGCCTCCGGCTTAAACGAGTACGCCAAAAACTATAAATCCCTTTATTCCATTGCAGCCAGATGCGGTGTGTTCGCCAAGACTGACATACAGCCTCTGATTAACGAGGGAGCAACTAAGGAAGACCTCTCTGCCTCCATCTTTCAGGCTGTAGTCAATCAAACCATCTCCGGTCTTGCCTGCGGGAAACCTATCCGCGGACATGTTGCCTTTTTAGGCGGTCCTCTCCACTTTTTGTCGGAGTTAAAGTCTGCCTTTATCCGCACGCTGAAATTGGACGAGGAACACATTATAGACACCGACAATTCCCATCTTTTTGCCGCCATTGGCTCTGCTTTGAACGCAAAGGAAGAGGTTTCCTTTACCATGGAGGAAATGGTAGGCAAGCTCTCCGCTGATATCAAAATGGAGTTTGAAGTGGAGCGTATGGAGCCACTGTTTGCAGACAGAGCTGCTTACGATGCCTTTCAGGAACGTCATGCAAAACACCGCGTAGGTACGGCTGAATTATCTTCCTATAAAGGCAATGCATTCCTGGGTATTGATGCCGGCTCCACCACTACAAAAATTGCTTTGGTGGGTGAAGACGGCTCCCTGCTTTACTCTTTCTATAGCAGTAATGACGGAAGCCCTTTAAAAACCGCCATTCGCTCCCTGAAGGAAATCTACGGACAGCTGCCCGAAGATGTACATATCGTCCGCTCCTGCTCAACCGGCTACGGAGAAGCCCTGATGAAGGCTGCTTTTCTGTTGGATGACGGCGAGGTGGAGACTGTGGCGCACTATTACGCAGCCGCTTTTTTTGACCCTGAAGTAGATTGTATTCTGGATATCGGCGGCCAGGATATGAAGTGTATAAAAATCAAAAATCAGACCGTGGACAGCGTACAGCTCAATGAGGCCTGCTCCTCCGGCTGCGGCTCCTTCATTGAAACCTTTGCCAAATCCCTAAATTACAGTGTACAGGATTTTGCACAGGCCGCTCTTTTCGCGGAACACCCCATCGACTTGGGCACCCGCTGTACCGTATTTATGAATTCCAAGGTAAAACAGGCTCAGAAGGAAGGTGCAAGTGTCGCTGACATTTCCGCCGGACTTGCTTATTCTGTCATTAAAAATGCCCTGTTCAAGGTAATTAAAGTCTCCGATGCTTCAGAGCTCGGTAAAAATATCGTTGTTCAGGGTGGAACCTTCTACAATGACGCCGTACTGCGCAGCTTTGAGAAAATTGCGGGCTGCGAGGCAATTCGTCCCGATATTGCCGGCATTATGGGTGCTTTCGGCGCCGCTTTAATTGCGCGGGAACGCTATGAAGAGGGATACATAAGCAGTATGCTTTCCTATGAAAAAATATGCTCACTTCAGTATGAAACCAGTATGGCAAAGTGTAAGGGCTGTACCAACAGCTGCCGCCTTACCATCAACAAATTCTCCGGCGGACGCCAGTTCATCTCCGGCAACCGCTGTGAGCGCGGTATCGGCGGGCAGAAAAGTGCCAACAATGTGCCGAATTTGTTCGAATATAAGCTTAATCGGCTCTTCTCCTACCCCTCTCTGGATGCTGACCAGGCTCCCAGAGGTACGGTAGGCATTCCCAGAGTCCTGAACATGTATGAAAATTATCCTTTCTGGCATGTATTTTTTACCAGATTGGGCTACCGTGTGGTACTCTCCCCCAGCTCCAACCGCCGAATTTATGAGTTAGGTATAGAGTCTATCCCCAGCGAGTCAGAGTGCTATCCCGCAAAGCTGGCTCACGGTCATGTAACCTGGCTGATTAAGCAGGGGGTAGATTTCATTTTCTATCCCGCACTGTTCTATGAGCGGGATGAAGTAGAGGGGGCAAATAACCATTACAACTGCCCTATTGTCACTTCCTACTCCGAGAACATCAAGAATAATGTGGAAGAAATTTCCAACGGTTCTTTCAGACTTCGCAATCCCTTTATGTCCTTCCGCGACTTAGGTACCGTAACCCAGGCTCTGTTAAAGGAATTTTCGGAGCTTCCCGCAAAAGAGGTAAAAGCTGCTGCGGCGGCAGCCTGGGAGGAACTTGCAAATGTGCATAAGGATATGCAGGAAAAAGGTGAAGAAACCCTGAAATATCTGGAGGAGACCGGAAAAAGAGGAATTGTCCTTGCCGGGCGGCCTTACCATGTGGACCCGGAAATCAACCATGGTATTCCCGAACTGATTACATCCTTTGATATAGCTGTTCTGACCGAGGATTCCATCTCACACCTGGGACATCCCGAGAGGCCGCTGATTGTCTCAGACCAGTGGATGTACCACTCCAGGCTTTACGCTGCCGCAAGCTATGTAAAGACCGTGGACAATCTGGACTTAATTCAGCTGAACTCCTTCGGCTGCGGTCTGGATGCCGTTACCACAGACCAGGTAAATGACATTCTGTCCGGCTCAGACAAGATTTATACCTGTTTGAAAATTGACGAGGTAAACAATTTGGGTGCTGCCAGAATCCGTGTTCGCTCCCTGCTGTCTGCCATCAAAGTTCGGGAAAAAATGCAAAAGAAACGTACCCTTCGCTCCTCCGCTATCGAAAAGGTACCCTTTACGGAAGAAATGCGCAGGGATTATACCATCATCTGCCCCCAGATGTCACCCATTCATTTTGAAATCTTGGAACCTGCTTTTAATGCCTGCGGCTATAATTTTGTTGTTCTGGATAACGACAACAAACACTCTGTAGATGTGGGACTGAAATATGTAAACAATGATGCCTGCTACCCCTCTCTTCTGGTGGTTGGGCAGATTATGGAAGCATTGCTCTCCGAAAAATACGATTTGAATAAGACCGCCATTATTATGACCCAGACCGGCGGCGGCTGCCGTGCCACCAACTATGTGGGCTTTATCCGCCGGGCACTGAAAAAAGCAGATATGGCACAGATTCCTGTGATTTCCCTAAATCTGGCCGGTATCGAAAGTAACCCGGGCTTCCATCTCAACGCAGATATTATGCTTCGCGCCGCTATCGGTGCGGAATTCGGAGATATCTTCATGCGTTGCGTCTATCGGATGCGCCCCTACGAGGCTACCCCGGGCAGTGTAAACGCCGTTCACCGGAAATGGCTGAAGGTAGTACAGGAATTTGTATCAGCAAAACATATCAGCCTGATGAAATTCAATAAGCTGTGCAAAGAGATTATCCGCGACTTTGACAATATTCCCATTCTGGCTGTAAAGAAACCCCGTGTAGGTATTGTGGGCGAGATTTTGGTTAAGTTCTCACCCGCCGGCAATAATCACCTGGTAGAACTTCTGGAGAGCGAAGGAGCCGAGGCAGTGGTTCCGGACCTGATTGATTTCATGCTTTACTGCTTTTACAATCAGCTGTATAAAGCAGACAATCTGGGCATGAGCAAAAAGACCGCCCGCAATTCCAAAATCGGCATCTGGGCTATTGAGCATCTTCTCAGGGGCTCTGCCGTAAAAGAATTCAAAAAGAGCAGACACTTTTCAGCCCCCACTCCCATCCGGGAGATTGCAGATTTTGCAGAGCCTATCGTATCCATCGGCAACCAGACCGGAGAAGGATGGTTCCTCACCGGAGAGATGGTAGAACTGATTCATGACGGTGTTCCCAACATCGTATGTACTCAGCCCTTCGGCTGCCTGCCCAACCATGTTGTGGGCAAGGGCGTTATTAAGGCACTGCGCAAGGCCTACCCCGAGTCCAACATCGTCGCTATCGATTACGATCCCGGCGCCAGCGAAGTAAACCAGCTGAACCGCATCAAACTGATGCTGTCCACAGCCCAGAGAAATTTGGACTAGTGTAACTTCAAATAAACAAACATAAATGCACCTCCCGGTGCAGATGTTTCATCTGCTGCCCCGGAAGGTGCATTTCATGTTGAAAAATCTTATGATGCCACTGCGGCTTTTGCTCTCATATATTCCTGCAATACTTCCGCCACCTCGTCCGGCTGCAGCCCCGCATCCGCAATCAGCTCGCTGACTGTTTCCAATTCCTTTCTTTTCTTTTCCTGAAACAACTCGTCCAATTCCCTTTTCTCTGACTCCACACGGGTCATTAACGCGTCAATCAATTCCTGCTTTGCAGCTATTTTTTCTTCGATGGTCTTTCTCTGTCCTCTTGCCATACCTGTCTCCTTTCACGGGATTTTTCAACCCTTTTTTACAGTATATGGACAAGATTCCCTTTTTATTCCAAAAGAGCCAGAAAATCTTCCCTCGTCATGCTGCCAAGCTGTCCTGCATCTCCCTGAATAATCCTGTCTGACAATGCCTTTTTGCTCTCCTGAAGCTGCTGAATCTTTTCTTCAATTGTCCCCTTGGCAATCAGCCTGTATACCACAACCTTCTTCGTCTGCCCGATTCGATGCGCCCGGTCTGTTGCCTGATTCTGTACCGCCACATTCCACCAGGGATCGTAATGAATCACCACATCCGCTCCCACCAGATTCAGGCCTACCCCGCCCGCCTTCAGGGAAATCAAAAACACATTTGTGTCATCAGCGTTAAATGCATTTACAAGCTGCAGACGCTTCTCCTTCGGTGTATCTCCTGTAATGGTATAAAAAGACAGTTTTTCCTGCGCAAGCCGTCCCGCAATCAGTTCTAACATGGAGGTAAACTGGGAAAACAGCAGAATCTTGTGTCCACTCTCCACAGCGCTTTGCACCAGTTCCACACAGGCATCCAGCTTTGCGGATTCTCCCTTATAATTTTCAAAGCAGAGTCCCGGGTCACAGCATATCTGACGCAGTTTCATCAGTTCGGCAAGAATCTGTATTTTACCTTTCCGAAACTCTTCTGCGCTCTGCATTACAAGTCTCTGTCTCATCAGAATCACCTGAGCGTCATACAGCTTCTGCTGTTCCTCCTCAAACTTCACATAACGGCTTTCCTCCAGCTTCTCCGGAAGATCTTTCAGTACATTTTCCTTTAGTCTGCGCAGGATAAAGGGCGCTACCATTCTTTGCAGCCGTTCCAGTGCCGCAGGTTCCTCGCTTTTTACGATAGGTGCTTCAAAATCATTTCGAAACACCTCATAACTGTAAAGATACCCCGGAAGTAAATAGTCAAAAATACTCCACAACTCACTGAGACGGTTTTCTATCGGTGTACCGGTAAGCGCATATCTTGTTTTGCTTTTGATACATTTCACTGCCTTAGCCGCTGCTGTGGTATGATTCTTAATATACTGCGCCTCGTCAATAATCTGGTAATGAAATTCCTTATCCTCGTATTCTGCTATATCGCGTTTCAGCAAATCATAGGAGGTTACAATCACATCGTAGTTGCCGTACTGTTTTAGTTTTTCGGCTCTCTCCTCTTGATTTCCCGTGATAAAGCAACAGGAGAGTTCCGGAGCAAAACGATTCAGTTCTTCCCCCCAGTTATAGACCAGGGAGGCAGGTGTCACCACCAGGGATGAACCCTTCCTGCCCTCTCTCTTTGCTGCCAAAATTACAGCTATCACCTGTAAGGTTTTTCCCAGTCCCATATCATCGGCAAGAATACCTCCCATTCGGTATTCCTCCAGCATCCGAAGCCAGCGGTAGCCCATTCTCTGATAACCGCGCATGATTCCCCTCAGAGAGTCCGGAACCTCAAAATCGGCATCCTTCACTGTCTTGAAATTCTTCACCATCTCCCTGAAGTGGCTGTCGCGATTACTGTAAATCTCCTCATTCTTCTCCAACAGCTTATCCAGATAAAGCCCACGATACAATGGCAGTTTCACATTGCCCGTGAGTAAATCTTTCGGTGACAACCGCAGAGTCTGAAGCATCTCCTCCAGAGTAGCCAAAGAATCATCCTCCAGGCTTAAGAAATCCCCGTTTTTGAGCCGGTGATACCGTTTCCTTGCCCGGTAGCTTTTCAGAACCTCAAGCAGTTCCTCCTGCGGGACATCCTGTGTGGCAACTTCCAGGTTCAGCAAGTCTTTTGAAACAGACACGCCCACGGACACCCGTACTCTGCGCCCTATATTCATTCCGCTAAACCGTCTGGTGCATTGTACCTCTCCCAGCGCAAGGAGCGCCTCCACGCCACGATCCAGTACCTGATACATCAATTCCTCGTTCTGACCGCAATTTAACTCCTGCTTTTGTGTATCCAGGCAGGGAAACCACTGTCTGGTCAGGAACAGTATCTCCCCCTCCTTTTGTCCATCCCGAAAAAGTTCCCCGCTATCTGCCTCCTCCAACAGGGAAAACTCCCGTTCTCCGTACCTTGCCTTGATCCGGCAACTCATATCATGCTCCTCCGCATCCAGGTAAAATACAAACTGCGCTCTGGGGGGCAGATATGATGCAATCTCCTCGGCATTTTCTTCCACAATGTCTATCACACCCTCCAGTTGGGGCAGAACATTGTAGTAAAACTGCGCAAGATGATTTCTTCCCACCTGAAACCTTATGGAACCGTTACTGCAAAAATTCGCCAGTGTTCGAATACGTCCGGCAAAATCCTCCTGCATCCTGCAAATTCCGTCTTCACAAATAAAATAAAAGGAGCTGCTTCCCTCATAAAGTTCGGGCATTCGGCAGTCTACCTCCACTCCGTGAAAGACACGTCTGTTGCTGATGCTGTTTTTTCGGATAGTCAGGGATATCTTCGGATTCATTTGACGGGCATAAAGTATCCTTTTCTCCTTTTTTTCAGCATCCCTGTCCTCATACTCCACGCCCCGGTTCCCCAGCAGTCTATGTAATTCTTCCAGTCTCCACCCAAACAATGCAAGTTCCCCGCATTTCGACAATGCACGTTTAGAGTAAACTTCAGCCTCGGCAAGCCTCTTTGCAAAGTTCTGCTCCTCCTTCACAACCTGCCCGATAAATTCAATCCAATTCTTGCCCTCCTCCGTAAAATTATCAATGTGGTGATTGATTTCCGTGCTGTTGCCATAGATACTGCTCCGCGATTCCTGTATATCGCCGTAAAATTTGAACAAGTCCTTTACCACAAACAGCTTATTCTCTCCCACCTTGAAAGAAACAGTCAGCTCACCGTTCTTCCTGCACAATCTGGGAAGCAGGGTAAGGCTTTCCTTCTTTCCCACCGTATCCGCCACAATGTAATTTTTCTGTTGCTCAGAAAAAGCATACATCAGTCCGGCAGCCAGCCTGTCCGTGGCATCTCCGAAATTCTTTTGCTGCAATTCCTTCTTCATCAGTTCCGAAAATGCTGCCAGATAAAAGCAATACTCGCGCCTATAATATCTATAATAAAAATGCTGTCTGCACTCAGAACATCCGCACTCCGCATACAATATCTTTTTTCTGTCAAACACCACATGAATGGGGAAAAAATTCTTCCCCTGATATCCCTCACCGGTGACTTCCCCCATCATACCGTCCGCTTCATCGCTAAAACCACTGTTTACTTCTTTGATGGTTACCAGATTTTGAGTCAGTACTTCCTTCGCCTTGCGCATCTTTGCCTCTGTCAGCCGCATGTTCTTCTGAATAGCCTCAAAATCGAAGTACTGATATTGAGAAAGCTGTGTATAGTTCTCTGTACTTTGCGAATCCTTTTCCGATACTGCGAATTCTTCCTGCCGATTCAGGACAATGTATTCGTTTTCATCTTCCCGCAATTCCGCCACAGGCCACCTCCCGGTATTGTTTGTCTATTTCCCGCAATTTTGCCGCTACTGCAGTTCATACGGTGTAACCTGATATACGTAATAGTTCAGCCAGTTACTGTACAGGTTGTTGCTGTGGGAGCGCCACTGAAGCAGCGGTCTCTTTTCGGGATCATTGTCAGGATAATAATTATACGGAATCTGAATGGGAAGACCTTTGTCCAAATCACGGTGATATTCATTGTTCAGCGTATATCTGTCATATTCAGGATGTCCCGTGACAAATATTTTCTTTCCTCCCTCTGCAATGGCAAGGAACACTCCTGCTACGGGAGATTCCGCCAGAACAGTAAGCTCTTTGCATGCATGGATTGCCTCCGGGGGTGTCTCAGTATGGCGACTGTGAGGTGCCAAAAAGATATCGTCAAAGCCCCGCACCAGAGGAATCTTTCTGTTAGAAACCCTGTGCTCATAAATTCCGAACAGTTTCCGTGGCAGGAGCTTCTTATTAATGCCGTAATAATGGTAAAATCCGGCTTGCGCTGCCCAGCATATATGCAGTGTGGAGGTCACATGAGTTTCCGCCCAGTCAAATATCTCACAGATTTCTTCCCAGTAATCCACCTCCTCAAAGGAAATATCCTCCACAGGCGCTCCGGTAACAATCATGCCGTCGAATTTTCTGTCCCTGATTTCATCCAGCGAGGTGTAAAACTTGTTCAGATGGCTGGCAGGAGTGTTGACTGATATATGGCTCTGCACATTCATAAATGTCACATCTACCTGCAACGGAGTATTGGAAAGAGCACGCAACAGCTGTAGCTCCGTGTCCTGCTTAATGGGCATATTGTTCAAAATCAGCACCTGCAACGGACGGATATCCTGATGCATTGCCCGGAATTCATCCATCACAAATATATTTTCATTCTCCAGAATCTCTTTTGCGGGTAAATCGCTCTGTGTTTTAATCGGCATTTTCTTTTCCTCTGACTTTCTTATCCTTCTACTGGGATACCATATTCCGCCAGGAACTCATCCTCCGACAGGACGGGTACACCCAGTTCTTTTGCTTTCTTGTTCTTCGATGAGGTTGAGGTCACATCATTGTTTATGAGAGCGGTTGTCTTGCCTGTGACACTTCCCGTCACTTTACCGCCTTTTGCCTCGATAATATCCTTCAAATCGCCCCTGTTGGCAAAGTGATTCAGACTGCCCGTAATGACAAAATTCAGACCGGAAAGAGTCCGGCTGCCCTCCTCTGCAACGGGTACTTCCACCTGTAATTCCGCCATGAGATGCGCAATTTTCTGCAGATTGTCCTTATCTCTCATATACTCCGCAAACGCCGATGCGATAACCTCACCCACACCCTCAATGGTACTTAAAGTCTCCACATCGGCGCTCTGCATTCGCTCCAAATCATATTCAAAATATCTGCAGAGCATCTTTGCATTCGCCACACCGATATTGGCAATTCCCAACCCGTAAATCACTCTGGGCAGAGTGGTCTTTCGGGAGGCATTAATACTATCCATAAGATTCCCATAAGATTTTTCTCCGAAACCCTCCATCTCCACAATCGTATCCCTGTATCTGTCAAGATGATAGAGGTCTGCATATTCATGGATAAATCCCATATCCACAAACTTTTCCAATGTTGCCTCTGAAAGCCCGTCTATATTCATGGCATCTCGGCTGACAAACAGAGTAAATGCCTTGATTCGCTTTGCCGCACATTTTTCATTGATACAGTACAGAGACTGTGCCTCTCCTACCTGCCTGATTTCCGTGGGACCGCCGCAGACAGGGCACACTTTAGGAATTTCCACATTGTCACTACAGGTCAGGTTCTCCGCTATCTGGGGAATAATCATGTTGGCCTTATAAACCGTGATATGGTCGCCAATCCCCAGTTTTAAGCCCCGCATGATGCTGATATTGTGCACGGATGCGCGGCTCACCGTGGTTCCCTCCAACTCCACAGGCTCAAAAATTGCCACAGGGTTAATCAACCCGGTACGGCTGGCGCTCCATTCTATTTCCTTCAGAGTTGTCTCCCTCAATTCGTCTGCCCACTTAAAGGCAATGGAATGTCTCGGAAACTTTGCCGTTCTGCCCAGAGAACGGCCGTAAGCAATATCATCATAGCTAAGCACCAACCCGTCCGAAGGGATATCGTAACTTTCAATTTTTTTCTCAAACAGTGCAATGGTATCCAGAATATTTTCCTCTGTCACCAAATAGTGCTCCACCACCTCAAACCCCTGCTTCTGCAAAAACTCGAATTGCTCTTCCTGAGAATTGTGAAAATCCGTGTTTTCCGCACTGATAAGAGAATAGGCATAAAAGCGCACGTTTCTCTTTGCGGTAATTTCATTGTTCAACTGGCGCACAGAGCCGCTGCAGAGATTTCTGGGATTTTTGTATCTGGCCTCCGCATCCTCAATTTCCGCATTCATCCGTTCAAAGTCGGAATAAGTGATTACAGCTTCTCCTCTTACCACCAGTTCGCCCGTAAAGGGTATGTTCAAGGGAACATTTTTAAAAGTCCTTGCATTGTTTGTAACGACTTCACCGATTTCTCCGTTTCCACGGGTAAGGGCTTTTGCAAGTTTTCCGTCATGGTACGTTAGTACTACGGTCAATCCATCCAGTTTCCAGCTTAAAATTGCAGGATTCCCTTGCAGCCACTCCCGCAGCTCTTCCCTGCTTTTTGTTTTGCCCAGAGAAAGCATTGGCGACACGTGACGCTCCTTGGGCAGTTCTTCCACAGCTTCATAGCCTACACTGATTGTGGGGCTGTTCGTCAGTACAACTCCGGTTTCCTGCTCCAGCGTCTGTAGTTCATCATAAAGCGCATCATACTCCAAATTGCTCATGATTTCCCTGTCTTCAGCATAATACGCCCTGGATGCCTTGTTTAACACATCCACTAAATATTTGATTCGTTCCAAACTTTCTGACTGCATATTGTGTTCCACCTATTCCAAATTTATTTTTTATAACTCATCCCACAGTCCCGATACAGCTTTTGTACATCCTCCTCCGGCAGTTCAAAATACTCTCCCGGCTTTAAGCTACCCAACGTAACATGCATCACTCTTACCCGTTTCAAATTCTTCACCTGATATCCAAAGACTGCACACATTCTCCTGATCTGCCTGTTGACTCCTTGAGTCAGTATAATTTTAAATGTATATTTTCCGATTTTTTCCAATTCGCATTCCCTTGTTTTTACATTCAAATCCCTTAAATACACACCTTCAGACATTTTGCTTAAAAAATCAGGTGTTATTTCTTTATCAACTTTTACCACATATTCCTTTTCATGACGATTTGAACCTTTCATCATACCCTGAATCAGGTTCCCGTCGTTGGTCAGAAGCAAAAGTCCCTCCGAATCCTTGTCCAGTCTTCCCGCATACGTAACCCGAATGGGATAGTGAATCAAATCAGTAATCACCTTTTCCGCGTGAGCATCTCTCTCCGTGCAGGTTACGCCCACCGGCTTGTAAAACGCCAGCACTACTGTCCTTTTCTGTCCCTGAACCGGCTTTCCTCCTATCGTAATCTCATCCTCAGCACTCACTGACTGCCCCGGGCTTGGAAAGAAACCGTTTACCTTTACTTTCCCCTGCTCTATCAGCTTATCCGCTTCTCTTCTGGAGCAGACACCGCAATGAGCAAGAAATTTATTTAATCGCATTGCTTCCATTCTTCCATATCCTCTAACCGGCATACCTTCGGCACACCGTCTCCTTCCGTAAGTCCGGTCTTTGCCATTCTGTCTGCCAGTTCATTATACTTCACATTTGCGTGGGCTGCCACTTTCGTGAACTTTATTTCAATGCTTTTTCCCCACTCCCGCATAGCATCTGCATACTTTCCGGTCAATTCTGTCTTGGAACGCCACTCTCCCGTAACCCACTTTTCAATTCCCTGATAATCATATCTGAGTTCCATTTTCCGAAACCCGTTGAACATTGCAAACTTCACCGCATACATGGCTCCCAGCATCTCCCCCGTCACATTGCGATGTTGAAGGGACTGTTCATTGTCTCCGTTGCCGTACTGTGTAAAAACTCTTCCGTCTGCCAGTAAAAACACACATCCAAAAGCGTACTTTTTCAGAGAATCGTCATAGCTTCCGTCCACATAGGCCAGAAGTTCTCCCTGCTCCGGCAATTCCTCGTCGGTCGATATCTGTACCGCTTTCCCAAGATAAGCTTTGGCTTCCTCAGGGCAGGAAAAACCCTTGTATTCTGCCCCCGGATACCCCTCTACAGAGGCCTTACACTCTTCCCACGTATAAAATACACCTGTTACTTTTCCTGTTTTTACAGCATACACCTTCTTTGTCGCCATATCTGCTCCTCGCGTTACCGTTATCCTACCGTCCTTTTCAGCCGTCTGTTTGATTATATCAATTTTTTTGCCATATTGCTACACTTATATAATTCCATTGAACAAGTTTCTTACAAAAAAAGAAGGCTCCTACACCATGAGCCTTCTTTTACAAAACAGTTTATTCTTCCTTGCCGCAGTAATACGCGAAATCGTTCTTTCCGTTCTTCTTTACGTGATACATGGCATCGTCCGCATAAACAATCAACTGTTCCACATTATCTGTATCTTTAGGGTAAGATGCAATTCCGATACTTCCGCATACCTTCGCCTTATTACCGTTTAAAACAAAGGGTTTCGTAAACACCTGTCTGCACTGATATGCCGTTTTTTCAACGATTTTACCCTGATTACTCTGTAAAATCAGTATAAACTCGTCTCCCGCATACCGATAAGGTGTTAATATCTGTGATTCCATCTCTTTTAATCTGGCAGCTACCTGAACCAGAGCTTCGTCACCTGCGGTATGACCTAATGTGTCGTTAATATTTTTAAAGTCGTCGATATCTATCATGATTACCGTACAGGGACGCTTCTCTTCCACCAGACGATTCAAGTCTCCCATAAATTTATTCCTGTTGGGAATTCCCGTCAGGAAGTCATGCTGAGACGCCGACTCCAGAATTTTTCTTGCATCCTCCAATTCCTTCATCAGCACACGACGCCGCTGGTTATCCACAAAGACCCATATCATAACTACCATCAAACCAGCAATCAGAATACATCCCGGAATCATCACTTCTCTATTTCTTTCAAAGAAAGAAACCTTTTTATTAATAATATCCGTTCCCTCCGGCAATACGGAAAAGCTGATTCCGAAGCGCTCCATAACCAATGCATCTACGCGGTAAATCTGCGGGCTTTCCGTCACAAGTTCAATACTGTCTGCCGGAGTACCGTTTATCACGGCCTTTGCCATCTTTGCCGCTATCTCGCCCGACTTATACATGGAAACTACATTTCCGCCCAGTATTCCCTCGCCAATTCCACCGTCCACCATACGCAGGACCGGCACCTTTGCGCACTCTGTAATCAATTGTATCGACTGATTGTTTGTATATATTCTTCCGTCCGCATCTTCCGTCATCACAACGTAAATTAATATGGTATCCTTCGGAAGATTTCCCAGTTCATAGCGCAGTGAAAAGGTTCTCAACTTTGAGGTATTGATTTCGTCGAACTCCAAATCCGGATACTGTTCCGCGTATTTATAAAATCTCTTTCTCTCTGCTTCTCCCGTGATGCTGTCATCCAAAATTGCGACAACTCTCTTGGCATCCGGATTTATCATCAGTCCAAGTTCGATATTCTTTTCCACCGACAGCTTTTCAATAACACCTGATATAAGCGGGTTTTCCGCTGCCTTCATGGCAAGTTCTTCGTCGTTTACTCCTTCAAAAAACAGGGGAATTCCTTTAAACAGCTCATCCTGGTATTCCAAAGCAAATTTCAGTGCCGCATCATCTCCGAGAATCACTGCATCATAGGGCTCCACCATGGAAAGTCTGTATGCAAGGCCATCATAAAACAGCTGTATCGCTTCCTCTGTGGCAACCCTCTTTGTGTCCATAAATTCATAATCCAGAACAATATCGTCTCCCAGTTCAGCCCTGATACCGTCTATCTGCATCCGCACCTGATCCCATGCATAGGAGTAAGAACTGATGAACAGTACTCTGCTTTCACCTTCAGCTGCTTGTGAAGGGAAGCCGATAACTCCGAAAAAGAGAACCAGTATGCAGATTCGTAGTAAACTTTTAAACAGTACACCCTCTCTTATCTTTTTCATTCATCATGTCCCCTGAAAAAAATTATCTGGTACTATTTTACCACTTTTCGTATAATATTCAAGATAATTTGTGAAATTAATACAATCAAAACTACCTGCTATTACAATTCCTCTCTTTCTTCCCTTATTTCCAATTCAAAATGATAATCCACCTGTATCATCTTTTCAAAGCCCTCCATGTTACCCAAGTATCCGACAATATAGAAATCATAAAGTCCTTCCTCGTACAGCACATATGTCACATTGCCAAACTCCGTCTCATCCGCCCACAGAAGCATAGAACGGCCTTCCTCCTCACAAACCAGCTCATAAACCGTTTCCTCAAGCGATACATCTTCAGACTGAAAAATCAATTGCGCCGCGGTATAAATATTGCTGGGTTCCCAAACGGATTTCCAGTATTGTTCCGCTTCCTCGTCATTGTTCAAATCAGCCGTACAATAATTGTTCTCCAATCGTTCCGCCGTCCCGAGAGGATACCCTCCCCATTCTTTCGGAATCAAAAACTCCGTTTTCGGATAGAGACGTTCGCCGTTATACTGTATTGTGAAATGACACAACTTCTCATAAATATCCTCTGCCAAAAAGGTAGTCTCTCGATGCCATCCCGCTTCATCCTGAACCGGAACAATGTGCAGCCGGCATACATCATTTCTAATACTGCTCCCTACCTCTACAGGGATGACACCTTATCCTCTATCCCTGTTTCCGTTCCCACCGGTTCTGCTCTCATCTCACAGTACAAAAAAGTCCCGTCTCTCCGCCTTCCATTGGTTCGTAAATATGAAATCATATCCTGCAGATTTGCAAGTTCTAAGAAAAAAGCTCTGTCCTCCTCATAGATATCCCGGGTAACATAAGCGCGGAATATCTGTTCAAAGTTGCCTCCGAACCGCAACCGCAAAAAGAGGACTGCCCTTCCGGACAGTCCTCACACACCTATATATCTCTGTTATTTTATTATTAAACAATACCCTGTGCGGTCATAGCATCAGCAACCTTCAGGAAACCTGCAATGTTGGCACCTGCAACGTAGTTGCCCTCCATACCGTACTTCTTTGCCGCATCGTCAAGATTATGGAAGATGTTTACCATGATATTCTGAAGCTTCTTGTCAACCTCCTCAAAGGTCCAGGAAAG
>JAEDMI010000011.1 GCA_016303085.1 Acetatifactor sp. | reverse complement strand
AAATTCAGCGAATGCCAGAATTTTGGGGTAATCCGAGACGAGATTTACATAAAAAATTCAGCGAATGCCAGAATTTTGGGGTAATCCGAGACGAGATTTACACAAAAATCCGGCTAAAGCCGAAATTTTGGGGTAAAAGAAAGGTGATACGCTATGCAGGACTTTTTACAGTCAAATATGGATGAATTTTTACCTCTGCGGGATGTTGTTTTCAACACACTGCGTCAGGCAATCCTCACCGGCGAATTGAAGCCCGGAGAGCGGCTCATGGAAATTCACCTGGCCGACAGGCTCGGTGTCAGCCGCACTCCCATCCGGGAGGCCATCCGCAAGCTGGAACTGGAGGGACTTGTGACCATGATTCCCCGCCGGGGAGCCGAGGTAGCTCAGATTACCGAAAAGAGCATGAAGGATGTACTGGAGGTTCGCAGAGCATTGGACGCTCTCTGCGTTGAGCTGGCATGCGACCGCATCACGGACGGGGAACTGGAAAACTTACGTCAGGCATGCGACACCTTTGAGGGAGCGGTTAAGACGAAAGATGCCAAAAAGATTGCCCAGGCAGATGTTGCACTCCATGATATCATTGTCCGTGCAACAGGCAATCAGAGGCTGATTCAGCTCGTGAATAATCTATCGGAACAAATGTACCGCTATCGTTTTGAGTACATAAAAGATTCCAGCCAGCATCAAAACCTGATTGAGGAGCATAGAATAATCTATCAGAGCATTGTGAGCAAGGACAAGGAGACAGCCGCCGCTGCCGCCAGAACCCACATAGACAATCAGGAAAAAGCAATTATGCACCAGATTCGTCTTGACAGAGAGAATAACAGAAAGTAAATTTGTATAGATGATAAATCTCCGGCAATAATCTATCTTGAAAGCGAGGTTATTGCATGAGAAAAAGAAAAATCAGCATACGCATTACAGCAACATTGTGTGCGGCACTGGGCTGGTGGGGTCTGCTCTATCCCGAGCTCACCCTGACTCCCGACACAGTCTGTGTTATCTGCGAGGAAGACGGGAAGGAATACTTCACGGACAAAGAATGGAGTTTCAACGACAGTCTCTATCTGGAGCTTCTCGGAACCGACCGTGACAACATCCGCTTCCGCAGCCGCCTGCTCACCCAGCTGAATGCTTTTTGGGAGGCTTTTTCATGGGACAAATCAACCGAGAACTGATGCATAAGGACGCCCCTATCGGTGTCTTTGATTCCGGTGTGGGCGGACTTACCGTAGCCCGCGAAATCATGCGTCAGATTCCTAACGAAAAAATCATATATTTCGGGGATACTGCCCGTGTTCCTTACGGCAGTAAATCCCAGGAGACCGTTACAAGATATTCCGAACAGATTGTCAGATTCCTGCGCACATTTCAGGTAAAAACCATTGTGGTGGCCTGCAACACCGCCAGCGCTTATGCTCTGGATGCGCTGGAGCAGGATATCGACATTCCCATCATCGGTGTTGTAAAACCCGGTGCAAAGACAGCAACGGAAGTAACCCGAAACGGTAAAATCGGCGTTATCGCCACCGAGGCTACCATCGGCAGCCAGATGTACACGAAATACATACAAAACCTGAACAAAGACGTAACGATTTACGGGAAAGCCTGCCCTCTTTTCGTTCCCCTTGTGGAGGAGGGACTGTGGGAAGATCCTGTCACGGATGAAATCGCCCGGCGTTATCTGACGGAGCTGATAGATATTGACATCGATACCCTGATTCTGGGATGTACCCATTATCCCCTGATCCGCTCCACCCTGGGCAGAATCATGGGGGACAGAGTAACCCTGGTAAATCCGGCATATGAAACCGCCATTGAGTTGAAACAGATGCTGTCCGAGATGAATATGCTCAATGATGAAACACCGGGACTGGGTAGCAACAAATATCAGTTTTATGTCAGCGACAAGGCCGAAAAATTTGTGCGCTTTGCCAACTCCATTATCAAGTATGGCATTCTCTCCGCCAAGGCGGTGAACATTGAGGAATACTGACGTGACAAAAGATGTGCATATTACCGTCACCGGAACTCAGTTTGACGAGGATGGTCACAGAACCGTCACAGAGCAGAAGGTACAGGGACAATATTTTGAGAGAGACGGCAGCCGTTACCTTCTGTACGAAGAAAGAGACTCAGACACGGGAACCGTCACCAAGAACACCATAAAAATAAAAGAATCCACAGTGGAGCTTTCCAGAAACGGATATATCAGCTCCCGCATGGTTTTCTGCCCCGGGGAAACCCACCGGACAAGCCATGTAACTCCCTATGGTATTTTGACACTGGACATATACACGGAGAGCCTGAAAAGCGTTTGGGCAGAAAAAAACGGTACCCTTCAGGTGGCTTATCGAATGTACGCTGAAGAAAATCTGCTCTCCGAAAATAAACTTTCCGTTAAAGTGACAGACCGGACAAAAGCCCGGTAAGTTTTTCGGAGAAAGCCTAATTTTTACATAACTTTTGCCGAAATATATATTACCAAATCAAGGATGATGCGTCCCAAAGCGGACAGAAACGACGTGATACGTCAGAAAGAGGGATAAAATGAGTGTAAACGGAGTTACATCTGCAACCCAGGCTGCGGCTGCTTACAACTATTCTTCCACGGAAAATGCTAAAGCCGTCGAGACAAAAGAGACAAAGGCAGACAGCACTTCAACTGCTGCCGAAACGGGTGTTGTTTATGAGCCTTCCAAGGAAACAGCTTCAGCATCCGCCAAGAAGACCTATAAACCCGACACAAACCTGATTAACAAGCTGAAGGCTGACGCCGATGCCCGCACCGAACAGCTGCGCAGTCTGGTAGAAAAAATGATGTCCGGTCAGGCCAACGCTTACGGCAAGGCAAACGATATTTGGTCCTTCCTGAGAGAAGGTAACTTTACCGTTGACCCTGCTACAAAGCTTCAGGCTCAGGCCGATATCGCCGAAGACGGCTATTGGGGTGTTGAGCAGACTTCAAACAGGATTCTGGATTTCGCCAATGCACTGACCGGAGGTGACCCGAGCAAAATCGAGGAGATGCGTGACGCTTTCAAGAAAGGCTACGAACAGACTGAGAAAACCTGGGGCGGCAAACTTCCCGATATTTCCCGGCGCACCTACGATGCAGTCATGAAGGGCTTTGATGACATGGCTGCTGCCGCTGATAAAACTGTAACAGAATAGGAACTACTGAACAAGGACTCCCGGCTTTCTCTTTTTCGAAGGTCGGGGGTCCTTTCCATTTGCCGCATCAGCTTCCCTTTACAATCAAAAGCTTCTGTCCTGTTTTCAGTTCATCACTTTCCAGTCCGTTTAGCCTCCGCAGGGAATCCACCGGTGCATAATATTTCTTGCCAATATTCCACAAATTATCTCCATCCTTCACCATATATACCACCATGCCCGGCAGATTGCTCATTTTCCCCGTATCCAGAGGTGCCACCGATACCTGGCTGATTAACTCTACAGGCATAGACTTGAAAACTACTGTGGAAAAGCTCAGCACTGCCTTTACATCCATCTCTTCTCCGTCCAGCATTGTCACCTGCAGCTGTTCCACCTCCGCATGTACGGCATCGGTATCCTCCGGTGAAATATCCGGTACTTCCAGAGTATATTTATAGGGAATCTGAGCCTGTGCACAACCGTAGGGAGCTTCGTCCTCCCCTGTGATATACATGATTTTCACCGTGAGATTTCCCTGAAGCAGAATACCGTTTTCTACCGTTGCCTGCTGCTCCGGTGCCACCATTCCCTCGCTGTGTAACAGTTGCAGTACATTTCCCGCTTTTACATGAACATGATCCGTCACTTTCGTCTTTCCCGTCACCCTGGAGAGCAACCGGCGCAAATCAGCCCTATGCGTCACAGTGGTAATCTCATTGGACACGCCGTAAATATCCGATATGATTTCCAGCTTTTCCTCCTCATAGATGCGAATCATGAAATCCAGCACCATCTCCAGGCCGATGCACCGCTCCTCACCGTCAAAGTCAGGGCGGACCGCCAGTTCCTTTTGTCCCAGACGATATCGGATATCCGGCAACATTCCCTCTCTGCAGCCGTGACATTCCAACATTCCGCTAAAGGGGATGGTAGTCTCAAAAGAACGGATAGGATGGTCTTCTCCCTCCCCCTCGTACAGCAGGAACACATGTACATCCCCGGACAGGGTAATTTTCTCCTCCGTCACCTTGAACTCCACATCCCCCAGCGTTACATTGTCCCAGAGAAGCTGAAAAATGTTGGGGTAATTGGATGGAAGGGTAATTTCCTCCTTGAGCCTGAAAATATCATTCTTGCAGATGGCAATCTGTGCCAGTTCCAAAGGCATGCGCCTGTATTCTGCCTTTTCCTCTCCGTGTACCGCAATGGGGGCTTCCTCATCGTACAGTTCTTCCACCCTTGCTGTCATGGTTATCAGAGACTGAATGTTCAGCTTTCTGGAATTAATCATTCCCACAGTCAAATCTTCCACCTCGCCGTCCACAGCGACGCTGTCCGCGGGCACCACTCCCCTCAGATTGACCTTCTCGTCAAAGGGCAGCTTTCCCTCCAGGACCACCAGACTGCTCCCCTCCTCCAGCGTGTGATAGAGTACCACATAGTCCAGATATCCCCGGACATTCACGGAATCGTTGCCGGGCTTAATCTCTTCAATAACCAATTCCCCTTTCTCCAGATTCAGGGTGTTTACGTCCGGCTTGCTGTCCGGAATATTGACGTCATCCTCAAGCGTAAACTGCGTGACCGCCTCTGTTTTGATGCGGTCCATATGTATATTTCTCTTTATCAGCTCCACAAAAATACCTCCACATATATACTGGTATAAGTATATATATGAAGGTATCTCTTCCGTTATTCTTCCACTGCTCCGATTAAGTCGGTCACATTCTCTACATGATATTTCCTCATGTAAGCCTCAATGCCCTCCGCTACCTCTACCGTGGTATAGGGATTCACAAAGTTCATGGCGCCTACACTGACTGCACTCGCTCCTGCCAGCAGAAACTCGATGGCGTCATCGGCAGTGGCAATTCCACCCATGCCGATAATGGGAATTTTTACAGCGTGAGCCGCCTGATACACCATGCGCACCGCTATGGGCTTGATGGCAGGGCCGCTCATGCCGCCTGTCTTGTTGGCGATGGCAAATTTGCGGCGGTTGATATCAATCTTCATGCCTGTGATAGTGTTAATCAGGGACAGCGCATCCGCTCCCGCCGCTTCGGCAGCCTTTGCCATCTCCGTGATATCCGTCACATTTGGGCTGAGTTTCATGATGACGGGCTGTTTTGCGTGCTTTTTGATTTCCTGCGTGATATTGTACAGGGCATCCGCCTTCTGTCCGAAAGCGATGGCCCCCTCCTTCACGTTGGGGCAGGAGACATTGATTTCCAACATGGAAACCGCAGGCTCCTCACCAAGCCGCTCCACAACCTCCACATAATCCTCCACGGTCTTGCCGCAGACATTAACAATGATTTTCGTGTCATACTGCTTCAGGAAGGGAATATCCCGCTCCAGAAAAACATCAATTCCCGGGTTCTGCAGGCCGATGGCGTTCAGCATACCGCCGTAAACCTCCGCCACCCTGGGAGTGGGATTGCCGGGCCAGGGCACATTTGCCACACCCTTAGTCACTACGGCGCCCAGCTTGTTCAAATCAACAAATTCCGAGTATTCCATGCCTGAGCCAAAGGTCCCGGAGGCTGTCATAACAGGATTTTTAAAAGTTACTCCCGCAAGCGTTACCTGTGTGTTCATCTCTTTTCCTCCCCTCCCTATATTTCTACCGTATCTGCGTCAAACACAGGACCGTCGGTACAGATACGCGCATTGTGTACATGTGAGTGGTGATCGATTTCCTTTGTCTTCACCACACAGCCCAGACAGGCTCCCACGCCGCAGGCCATATGCTCCTCCAGCGAGATGTACGCTTTTATGTGATGCTCTGCCGCATAGGTCTTGATAGCCCGAAGCATAGGCATGGGACCGCAGGCATAAATCATATCTGCCTCCAGACCGTTCTCCCCGATGACATTCATCACATTTCCCTTCGTCCCCACGCTGCCGTCCTCGGTGGCAATATAGACCCTACCGTATTTCTCAAAGTCTTCCCTCAAAAAGGTCCGGCTGTCCCGATAGCCCATGATAATCTGCTTGTCCGCATCCATCTGCTTCGCCAGCTCAAGAATGGGAGGTACGCCGATTCCCCCGCCCATGAGAAAGACCTTTTTGCCCTTTGCCTCCTCCATCGGGAAGCCATTGCCCAGAGTTCCAAGAACAGCGATGCTCTCTCCCGCCCTGTAACCGGAAAATTCTCTTGTTCCCGCTCCGGCAATACGGTACACGATGCGCAGCGCATTCTCCTGTTCGTTTACCTCGCAGATGCTGATAGGTCTGGGAAGCAGCGTGCTTCTGTCCTTCGGATAAATGCAGAGAAACTGCCCGGGCTTTGCATGCTTCGCCAGAGTAGTTTCAATCCACATATCATAGATTGCGGGCGCAATTTCCCTCTGGGAAATCACGGTTGCATTTTGTTTTTGCTTCATAGTCTGTTTCCTTTCCGATGTATTTTTTACGTCAGCGGTTATCCCTCATATACAATTTTTCCGCCGCAGATAGTCTTTATCACCTTGCCCTTCAGTTTACGTCCCGTAAAAGGAGTATTACTTGCCTTGGAGGCATACTCCGTGGGCGTCCAGTCCGCAGTGGTGTCGATGAGAATAATGTCCGCGGGTCCTCCCTCCGCCAGGTAACCCGCATCAAGGTGATACAGGTTCGCAGGATTGGTGCTCATCAGAGCCAGCAACTGCCCCATGGTAAGATACCCGCCGTCCACCAGCTCCGTAATCCCCAGAGACAGCGCCGTCTCAAGGCCGATGATTCCGCTGGGCGCTTCGGTGATGGACTTTGCCTTCTCCTCCGTTGTGTGGGGAGCATGGTCAGTAGCAATCATGTCGATGGTGCCGTCCACAAGCCCCCGGATAATCTCCTGTCTGTCTGCCTCCTCCCGGAGAGGGGGATTCATCTTGGCGAGAGTGCCGTACTGAATAGCCGCCTCCTCCGTCAGGGTAAAGTGATGCGGAGTTGCCTCGGCATGAATATTGTGACCCTTCTCCTTAGCTTTGCGTACCAGTTCCACGGACTCCTTTGCACTGATGTGCTGAATATCGATGCTCGCCCCAGTCTCCAGCGCCAGCTGCAAATCCCGCTCCACCATGGTAATTTCAGCCTCTCTGGGAGAACCGCCGATACCGAAATATTCGCTGGCTCTTCCCCGGTTGATACCATTATTCTCAATCAGCGCCGGATTCTCCTCATGGAAGCTGATAGGCATATCCAAGGCTGCCGCGTTTCTCATAGCCTCTCTCACAATTTTTTCATCCATCAGGGGAATACCGTCATCGGTGAAGCCCACAGCCCCCGCCTCCGCCAAACGGCGCATAGGAGTCAGCTCCTGCCCCTTCATCCCCATAGTGACGTTGGCACAGGTATGCACATGAATGTCCGTCTCCTGTCCTCTCTTTATGACGTACTCCAAAGTCTCCGTATTGTCCACAACAGGCTTTGTATTTGCCATGAGCACCACCGTGGTAAAGCCGCCTTTCGCAGCAGCAGCCGCTCCGGTAGTGATGTCTTCCTTCTGTGTAAAGCCCGGCTCCCTGAAATGCACATGGACATCCACCAGCCCCGGAGCCACCAAAAGCCCCTCCGCATCCAGCACCCTGCACTTGCCCTTGGGCACTTCCAGTCTCTTTCCGATTTTGACAATTCTGTCCTTTTCAACCAAAATATCATAATTTCCGTCCCACCCCGTCTTGGGGTCAAGCATATATCCGTTTTTGATTAACAGCATGGCAGCCTCCCATCTTATATCCCTGTTGAACAATGTATCAACAGTTTATCACGGATTGAGGGAAAAGGGAAGTCACACATCCCGGATATACTCTTTATTCAAATATAACCGTCTGTTCCAGAAATTCCGTTTTCAACACAATAAAGGGATGGGAGGGCGTTCTATTGCTTTTCTCCGATGCCTCCGGCCCAAGCAACGTGGTGTCCACGCAGATATTCGTATCCGTCAGATAAAGTTCCTCCACGGCGATACTGTAGCCTCCCGTCTCCTGCTGCCCGTAGCCCACACATATGTACAGATTTTCATTGTCCGTATAAGTAATCTGAAAAGGTGCACTTTTCTTTTCTTCTATGATTGTCATTAATTCCGCGGGTATTTTCTCCTCACTCAAAACCGTAAACTCCAAATCTCTCAGCTTGATTTTTTCCTCGCTCAGCAACGTACACCCAGAAAGCATCAACGCCGCCATCGCAAGCAACACACCCAGAATTTTCACCGCTATCCTCTTTTTCTTCATATTACACCCCAGCACACATTCCGTAGCATTTCAGCTCTACTCCGAACAGTCAGGGCGAAACATACCATTTGTTCTTGTGAGACTGTACGAGACACCGGTACTTAGGCTGCGTACTGTGCAGCCTTATGTACCGCTGTGCCGAGTCCCAAGCGAGAGCGTGTCGAGCAAGAACTGTGGCATGTTAACGCCCATAATATTATGGAATAGGTTGAACTGTCACCTTTTCTTTTGCTGTATTCTATGTACAGGAAAATAGATTTATGCTAAACTAAAAAGTAGCATCGTTACACAGATAAAAATCCGTGTTCCGACGCTGCCTATAACAGATTATGTGAGGTTCGCATATGATTCGTTTTATTCTGATAGTAATCTATCTGGTTTTATACTTAATTCTGTCCCTGCCCGTGCTTCTTGCGGAGTGGATTATCGGCAAGTTCAACCCGAAATTAAAAGCGAAAAGTTCCAAGGCTCTGGTAGGCTGGGGCTTCCGCTGCATCGGACATCTTGCAGGTACAAAGCTTATTGTTCTGGGTCGTGAAAACATTCCCACGGATACCGCCGTGCTCTATGTGGGCAACCACCGCAGCTTTTTTGACATTGTCCTGACCCTCTCCTGCTTTCCCGGAATTACCGGATATGTGGCCAAGAAAGAGATGAATAAAGCGCCAATCCTCCGGCTCTGGATGCGAAATATCCACTGCCTGTTCCTGGACAGAGAAAATATCAAGGAAGGGCTGAAAACCATCCTCAAGGGAGTGGAGGAAGTGAAAAACGGCTATTCGCTCTGTATCTTCCCCGAGGGCACAAGAAACAAGGTAAACGACAGCTTTCTGCCCTTCCATGAGGGCAGCTTCAAAATTGCGGAAAAGGGCGGTGTTCCCATTATCCCCATGACTATTGTGAACAGTGCCGCCGTATTTGAAGACCATTTTCCCAAGGTAAAAAAAGCAACCGTAGTCATTGATTTCGGAACACCCGTCTATCCTGACAAGCTTGACAAGGACACCCGAAAAGTTCTGGGGACATATGTATTCAACCATATCAAAGAGCGGTATTTTGCGCTGAAGGAAGAATATTTTCACTGACAGCTCAATCTTTTCATTGCGCTCTTTTGTATAACACGGGTCAAACACTATCCTGCCAAAGGCAGTTCTACGATGAAGCTTGTCACCTCGTTTTCACTGTCCGCCGCAATGGTGCCGTCATGCAGGGTAACGATTTCTTTGGCGATGGCAAGGCCCAGTCCCGCCCCTCCGCTGTTGGTGCTGCGGGCATCATCCAGCCGATAAAATTTCTCGAAGATATTGTCCAGCTTCTGCCTTGGTATTGTCTTGCCCCTGTTTCGGAAAAGAATACGGGCTTTACTTTCCGTAAGTTCACATTTCACCAGTATCTCCGTGTCGGGATAGCTGTATGCCACCGCGTTTTTCAATATATTGTTAAACACTCTGGCCAGCTTCTCCCCGTCAGCGTAAACCGTCAGTTTTTCTTCCGGCATCTCTACCTGAATCGTGTTTTTGTGTTCACTTAAAATCGGGTAGAACTCGTCCGCCATCTGAACCAGCATAAATGCCAAGTCCACAGTCTCCTTCTCCAAAACAATCCGTTGCAGATTATATCTTGTAATCTCAAAAAATTCGTTAATCAGCTTTTCCAGACGCAGCGCCTTGTCCAGTGTGATATGTACATACTTTGCCCTCTGCTCTGCCGGCATATCCGGTGCCTCCTCCAGCAGACTTAGGTATCCCACAACAGAGGTCAGAGGCGTTTTCAAGTCATGGGCCAGATAGGTGATTAAGTCGTTCTTGCGCGCAACTTCCTCCTTCATAGTCTGTTCATGCCGCTGTATACTCGCCTTGATTTCCGCCATCTGCACGGAAATTTCCGCATATTCCGCAGGGAAAACCTCCGCTGCTTCCCGGTCATGCTTCATATAGTCCCCAATCAGCCTTCCCGCTTTGGCAATTACCTTCTTTTCCCGCTTTGCGGTATACAGCAGCGTAACCAAACGGATAATCAGCACCGAGAAAAGTACCAGAAACAGAAATCCCCAAAACAGGTATTGCTTTACCCGCCACCACCGAATTTCTGCGGTATAATACCCGTTTCCCTCCTGATCCAACTCTATCCAGTCGTAATACACAAATTCATCCTGCAGCCAATCCAGCAGTACGCCGTTCAGCAGTTCATCAAACAGACGATAAACTCCCATACACAGGAGAATGCCTCCCACTAATATCAATATGGTTATAATCGTTCTCTTGATTTTATCCTTCAATTTTGTAACCGCACCCCCAGACTGTCTTTATGTATTTGGGATTTTCAAAGGAATCCCCCATCTTCTCTCTCAAATGCCGTATATGTACCGTGATGGTGTTGTTGTTCTTTGTATAATATTCATCTGCCCAAATCTGATGGAACAACTCCTCCGCACTGACAACCTGCCCCTTCCTCTGGCAGAGAATACGAAGAATGGAAAATTCCGTGGGCGTTAAGTTCAATTCCTTTTCATTGAGCATACACCGGTGTGTCCTGACATTCAGCATAAGCCCCGAGACGGTCATTACCTCCTCGTCCTTTTCCTCCGCTGTATTGTATCGCTTATAGCGGCGCAGTTGAGCTTTCACTCTGGCTACCAGCTCCAGAGGCAGAAATGGCTTCGTCATATAATCATCGGCTCCAAGGGTAAGTCCCGTTATTTTGTCCGTCTCCTCCCCTTTTGCCGTCAGCATGATAACCGGGTAGGTGTACTGTCCCCGGATTCTGCGGCAGATTTCCAGTCCGCTCACCTCCGGCAACATAATATCCAGAATCGCCAAATCAAATTTTTCTGCCCGGATGCACTGCAGTGCCTCCCCGCCGTCATAGCATTTCACCACGTGGAAGCCCTCATTCTCCAGGTATAGCGCTACCAGGTCCGCTATCTCCTTCTCGTCGTCTACGATCAATATGTTTTCTTCCATTCCGCCTCCCTCATTTTCCCCTTTGTTGCAAAAAAATCTCAATCCTATTCTGCCATACACGATTCAAAAAAGGATTAAGATTTTCATAAGATTATTTATTTTGTGCCACAGGCTTTTAAAAACTCCAAAATTTTGCCAAATTCCATCCCGTGGGAAGCCTTAATCAGCACTGTACATCCCTCCGGAATATACTCCTCTCTCTCCTTCTCCAGCGCCTGAAGCAGGGCATCTCTGGTAGGGAAATGAGCAATATGCTTTGTTTCCTCGGCTCTATCCACAGCGGCATCAAACATATGAATCGCATTTTCTCCCACACACAGTATTGTGTCAATGCCTGCAGCGGCGGCATATTCGCCCACTCCGGCATGAAGTGCATCGGAATTTTCGCCCAATTCAAACATATCTCCAAGTATAGCTACCTTCCCGGTATCCGCCATGGCAAGCAAGTCGATAGCCGCTCTCATGGAAGCAGGATTTGCATTATAACAGTCGTCAATCAAAGTATACTTTTCCAGACGAATCAGGTTGTTCCTCCCGCTGACAGGCTGAATCTTTTCGATACCGGCGGCAATCTCCTCCGCCGACAGGCCAAAGAGCCTCGCCACACAGGCCGCAGCAGCAGCATTTAACACCATGTGCGCTCCGGGGAGCGGAACATGAATTTTCATCTGCCCGGCCATAATACCCTCCGCTTTTGCCGAATCATCACCCATCCGGTCTGCGGTTTTCGTTTCTCCCGGTGTACAGATGCTGCCCAACTCCAGTACTGCATCACTTCCCCAAAGTCCGTGGCTCCGAATCTGTCCTGCCCGCACTTCCTCCGCCGGATTCCCCCCAAGGCCAAAGAAATGGGGTTTGCGTCCCTTCACCTCGGTAATGCTGCCCAGCTTGTCATCTTCTCCGTTTAAACAGATTTCTCCGTCCTCCGCCATGAAGTCAAAGATTTCGGACTTTGCCTTCAAAATGCCGTCTCTGGTCTTTAAGTTCTCCAGATGACATTGCCCGATATTGGTCATGACGCAGACATTGGGCCGTACCATTTTACTCAGGCGGTGCATCTCTCCGAAGTCGCTGATACCCATCTCCACCACTGCGACTTCATGCTCCGGTCGAATGCGTAGCAACGTCAGGGGAACACCGATTTCATTGTTAAAGTTGCCCTCTGTCTTCAGCACATTAAATTTTTCTGCCAACACACCGGCAATAAATTCCTTGGTGCTGGTCTTGCCTACGCTTCCCGTGATGCCTACAATGGGAATCCCCACCTTCCGGCGATAGGCTTCCGCAATGTCCTTCAATGCCTGTAAGGTGTCTTCCACCAGCACATAGCTTCCCCAGCCGGTACAGTCCACACCTGTCTCTCTCTGCACCTGCTCCGGTGTCTTCTGCGTTACCGCAAGTACGGCTCCCGTCCCATACACCTGACTGATAAACCTGTGTCCGTCCACTTTCTCTCCCACGGTGGCGAGAAAAACTCCTCCCGGTTCCACCTTGCGGGAATCGATAACCACAGATGCGACACATGTGTCATGTTTCTTCCCATTCTCTAAAAACAGCTTTCCGCCACACGCATCAGCAATCTCTTTCAGGGTAAATTCCATCCTATAACACCTTTCCCCTATCCTGCCGCTTATCCGCGAAACGCACAGGCAAGAATCCTTTCGCAAAGTTCCTCAAAATCAATCCCCAACACTGCTGCCTCCTGGGGCAACAGTGAGGTTGGTGTCATGCCCGGCAGCGTGTTTGCCTCAAGACAGAACACCTCTCCCTCACGGCTCATCCTGAAATCCATCCTTGCGTAATTTTTCAGTCTCAGGGCACGGAACACCCTCTCGGAAATCTCCTGCAGTTCTTTCGTCTTTTCCTCGGAAAGTTCCGCAGGGCAGGTCTCCACCGTGCTTCCCGCCTGATATTTGTTTTTGTAGTCATAAAAGCCCACCTTGGGTGCTATCTCGATAACAGGCAGTGCTTTTCCGTCCATGACACCTACGGAGAACTCTCTCCCCTCTATGTACTGCTCAATAACGGCTTCGCTGTCATAGCGGAATGCCTCTTCCTTGGCTGCCTCATACTCCTTCTCATTCCTTGCGATACACACACCGACGCTGGAACCGCCGCAACAGGCCTTTACGATACAGGGGAAGGGAACCCTTTCACGCTCCGTCTCTCCCTTTTTCAGGCGGATGCCCGCAGGGGTTGGAATGTTGTATGCCTTGAAAATATCCTTCGTGATTCCCTTGTCCATTGCCATGGCGGAACTGACAAAATCCGTGCCCGTGTAAGGGATACCCAACAGTTCAAAGCAGGCCTGAATCTTTCCGTCCTCACCGTTTGCACCGTGGAGTGCCATGAATACGCAGTCCGCGCTCTGACAGATTGCCAGCACATTTGGTCCGAAGAAGCTCTTTCCCCCGTCCTTCCGCAATGCTTTAATGTTCTCCAAATCAGGATTTTGTTCGCTGATACTGCCAATCTGCGCCGCCCAGTCCAGCTCCTTTTCAAAAATTCCCTGAGGATTTCCTTCATATCCCAGATAAACATCCAACAGAATTGCCTGATGTCCTCTCTTCTTCAGCGCCCTGTAAATCATACTTCCCGAGCTCAGGGAGACATCTCTCTCCGTGCTGGTTCCTCCTGCCAAAACAACAATTTTCATATTCTCATTTCCTTCCTACTCTTTTTCCTCATGGTTCGCCGTCAGCTGCGCCAGCAAAAACATGTAGCCTACTCTGCTTTCATCGGACTCATAAAAGCTGACCGACTCCAGATTCTGCCCCATCAGGTAATGGAGAAATTCTTCCGTTATCCGCGTATATTGATAATTATTCATGATATAGTTGGCACATGACAGTTCCACCGCGCACTTCAACAAATCCTCCGAGCCGTTATTCTTCGCCGTCACCGGGTCAATCATATCCATGTACCGCTTGGAAATCTCCTCCGCTCTCTCCATCAGGTTTTCCATAAAGGCTGTGCAAAGCACCACATCCACCTTCTGCCTGGTAGCCATGTAGGTCATGGCGGCGTACAGATATGACTTTTCCTCCAGATAGCTGCTGTTGTTTTCAAAAAAGCTCTTGTAATCCTCTATCTGCTTTCGATAGGTGTAAAGGCCGGTAGCCCGATACAACTCTGTCAGCGCAAAAAAAGAATCCGCATCCTTGCTGATGGAATTCTGCACCTGTCCATACACGGTGGAAGCACGCTTCAAACAGTCGGTAGCATATTCCAAGTCATATTTTTGATAGAGATAACTGAATTTTGCCAACAGTGCGGCGTAGAGAGCTTCCTCCCCGGAATCCACACCGTTCTCCTCCGTGTACGCTACCCAGCCCCTCAGTTCCTTCAAGACATCGGGAACCTGATCTCTGTCCTCATCCGGGAAAACTGCGGTATACCACTCATATGCCTCCAGCAGAGCTGTTGCCTCCGAAAGGCTCAGCGACCTCTTCTGACAGCTCTCCATCAGTCGTTCGTAGTTCTCCAAAAACAGCCGTTCATACAGCTGCTCCTGAATCGCAAAACGGCGGGACTGCCCCACGATATCACATTCCAGGTAATAGGTTCCTTCTTTGTCAAAATCAGTGAAATCTGCCACTCCCGAAAACTGCTCCGACTCCGCATGCCAGGTCACGTCTTCAATAAATCCGGTATATACCGTCTCACCGTTCGCCGCATCCACCACCCGAAATTCCTCCGGCAGATTCCTGCCTTTTACAGCCGCTGCCTTGTTATCTCCCACAGCGTAACCCCGGGTATCTACCAGAACATTCGGCAGAAGCTGGGGAACTACATAGTCCACCACAGGTGTTCCTTCCATGGATACTGCTGCCGCATATGGATTTTTCACACTCTCCGCCTCTTCCCCCGCACCGCAGCCGGAAACAGAACCGGCGGCAAGGCTCAGAATGAGAATAAGGCTGACTTTCCTGTAACTTTTCAAGGAATCCTCCTGTTTTCACAGACATTCTTTATTCACTGAACAGTTACCATTATAAACGCATTGCAAGCGGAACGCAATCTCATTTCCCCGATTCATAAACAATATTCCCATCGATAATGGTATACAGCGTCTCGGTAAAAATTTCCATGGGATTTCCCGTAAATATGGCTATATCTGCGTCTTTCCCAACCTCCAGACTTCCCACTCTGTCCGCCACACCACATATTTCTGCCGCATATCTCGTAATGGCCCGAAACCCCTCTTCCATGGGCAGACCCGCCTTTACCGCAAGTCCGGCACACAGAGGCAGGGATGCAATCAGGGACACGGGATGGTCGGTAGTGATGGCAGTTTTTATGCCTGCCTGATTCAGCACCCCCGCAGTTTTAAACGCCATATTCTGTACTTCTATCTTGCTTCGGCTGGCAAGATCCGGTCCCACAATGGCAGGAAATCCCTCTGCTGCCAATTCCTCCGCAATCAGATGTCCCTCCGAGCAATGGTCCAGCGTCATCCGCAGCCCGAATTCCTTTGCAATGCGGATAGCCGTAAAGATATCGTCTACTCTGTGGACATGTGCTTTCAGAGGAATCTCCCGGTTCAGTACCGGCAGCCAGCACTCCAGGGTAAAATCCTCCTCAAAATATTCTCCCTTCTCCTTTGCCTCCCTGCGCCTGTGAGCGTATTCATTCGCTCTGTGCAGTTCCTTTCTGAGCATGGCGGCAATTGCCATTCTGGTAGAAGGACTTTTCCCCTGTCCCGAGTAATTCACCTTGGGATTCTCGCCAAAGGCAATCTTCATGGCGGCAGGAGCCTTCACCACCAGGTCATCCACCCGGCGCCCTTTTGTCTTTAAAAAAGCAAACTGTCCTCCCACCACGTTGGAGCTCCCCGGTCCTATCATGGCGCCGGTAATTCCTGCCCTCACCGCATCGTCGAATGCCGCATCCATGGTATTGATGGCATCCACCGCACGCAGCCATGGTGTGACGGGTTCCACCGACTCATTGCAGTCGTCCCCCTCCATTCCTTTCTTTTCCTCCGTGATACCCATGTGGCAGTGTGCTTCTATGATGCCGGGCATGATCAGTCCCTGATTGATTTCCAATACCTTTTCGCAAGTAGCGGGATGAATTGTCACTTCATCCCGCCGGCCGATTTCCGCTATTTTCCCATTTACGATGTGAATATATCCCTCCGGGATGTCCTCACCCGCCATGGTTTTGATTGTTCCGCCTACAATATACATATGCCTGTAGCCCCCTAACGGAACAGTGCTTCCGGATTTACCGGTATACCGTCCATGGTAAGCTTCAGGTATAGATTTGCACCTTCCACGCTGAAATACTTGGTAGGGGCAGCGACAACACCCACGGTCTCACCGGGATTTACATAACTGTCAAGGCTAACTTTGATTTCCTTCAGCTGTCCGTAGGTAATATGATAGCCGTCCCCCAGTTCCATGGTTACGGCGTGGCCGATTTCCGCATCATCAAATATATCTACCACCTTACCTTCGGCACATGCCGATACCGTCATTCCTTCCTCTGCCACCAGCATCAGTGCCGGATTATACTTATATTGGTCCAACGTGGAGAAATATACGCTGCTGTCCATGCTGAAGGGAATCAATACCTCTCCCTCCAGGGGGCGGAGCAATCCGTCACTCTCCGCAAAATGCAGTTCCTTGGTCACCGTCACATTCTGACTGCCGGTTTCTTTTCCCTCACTGTTCTTCCCGGGTTCTTCTGTTACTTCGGGTTTCTCCGGCTTTTCATCCATCTCCTGTTCCCCGATGTCTTCGTTATCCAAACTCAGAATACCGGTCAGACCGGGAATCTCCACATTTCCGGAACCGACTTCCATAGGCATATAATCCAGATCATCCTCCGTATTGTCTATGACGGAAGTCCCCGTACCGTCTCCTTTCAACAGCTGTTCCGCGCTTTCACTGATATCGCTGTCGCCTGTATTGCCCCGTGCAATCTCCTGATATTTGTTTTCCGCATTTTCCTCAAGAGCGGTAAAATCCAGGGTATAACCGTTATCCTTGGATTCCTTGTTTTTGTTTTGCATATAGATGCCTGTCATGGTCAGTGCAGTCAGCACAAATGCCGATGATGCAAGCATGATAACTCTTTCTTTTTTAGTATTGTTTTTTCTGTTTCTTCTCATGGCTGCTTTCCTTCCTTTCACCATCATTTTTCCCGAAATGAAGGAAAGTATTCAGCCATTTACTTCTAAATGACTCTCTTCTGCAGCCACCTGCCGCTCCGAAACCGGCAGAAGAACACAATGCCTCTCACAGCCCAATCCGTAAACATACCGTACCACACCGCCATCGGTCCCATGTGATAGGTTTTAACCAGGAAAATGCACAGTGCCACTCTCAGGCACCACATGGTAAGTGTGGAGGTAAGCATGGAAAACCGTACATCTCCCGCTGCCCGCATACCGTAGGCGGGAATAAAGGAAAACGCCCAAAACAGAGGCTTAGCCACAGTAATTGCAGCGACCATCTCAAGGCACAGCCGGGCACTGACCGGCTCCATTCCCGCAAGCCATATGATAGGCTTCGCCAACCCAAAAACAGCCAGACAGGAAACCAGAATCCCCGCAAGACCGATTTTCGTGCATTTGACAATATAATATTTTGCCTCCTCCTGTCTTCCTGCTCCCAATGCCTGACCCACCATAGTCATCAGTCCGATGCCCACACCTACGCCGAAGATACCGTTTACCATCTCCATGATATTTGTCATGGCCTGGGCGGCGATTGCATCGGTTCCCATGGTGGAAACCGTAGACTGGATGGCAAGTTTTCCGAACTGAAACATACCGTTCTCCACACCGGAGGGAATACCGATTGCCAGAATCTTCATAATCAGCGGGAGATCAGGGCGTATTTTCGCATAGTCCCGCAACACGATATCCTGCCTGTCCTTCCGCAGATAAGTCAAAATGGCCACAGCGCAAAAGGCTCTGGAAGCAAGTGTTGACAGCGCCGCTCCCACAACTCCCATCCCAAATCCGAAGATGAGTACTGCGTTTCCTACTATGTTTAATACATTGGAAATGACGGATACTTTCATGGGAAAGCGGGAATTCCCTCCTGCCCGGAAGAAAGCTGCCCCCGCATTAAAAAGAGCCAAAAACGGATAAGATAAAACTGTCACCAGAAAATAGCTCATGGCTTTATCCATGACTCCCGGTTCGATTTGACCGAAAACAAACCGCAGCATGGGTTTTCTGAAAATCAAGCCGAAGGCTGTCAGGGATACTGAGATGACAAACACGGTCAGGACAACCTGTCGCGCCGCTCTGTTGCTTCCATCCCTGTCACGATGTCCCAGATACTGGGAGCAGATGATGGCAGCACCGGATGCCATGGCTGCAAACACCTGAATTACCAGATTGTTCACCGAGTCCACCAGAGACACTGCGGAGATGGCTTCGCCTCCAACGTTGCTGACCATCATGGTATCCACCATACCCATGAAGGAATTTAAAAGCTGTTCAATGACGATGGGAATCAGCAGGGTAAACATGGCCTTGGGCGGATACAACATCGTTTCATAATCTATCTTATTTTTATCATATAATTTCCCAAATATTTTCATTTTATTCTATTCTTAAGCTGCCCTGTTCCTTTTCGTCGTTTCGTAAGGTCAACCGGCGAAACGGATATTCCTCTTTTTATACGCGAAGACAGGGAAGCTTTCGCCTCCCTGTCAGTCTACGCTTCTTTATAATATTTTGCAACATCAACATGCTGCACAGTTCCCACATTTCCGTTCTCGTACAGGAATACTCCCGTGCTCCTCACTGCTCCCAGTGTCTGTCCTCTCAATCCCTTTTGCGTAAAGTCCGTGGAGGCATTCTGTAGGCAGATAGCACCTACTCCCTTATCTGCCAAGCGGTACAGCACATCGTTTCCGTTTTGGTCTTTCGCCCAAATTTTCAGCTTTTCCCAGACCGCATCATTCTCGTCAATCCAACCGTTTCCGTCCTCGTCATATTTTGCCAAATCCGCGAAACCGTTTCCGCTTGCCGTGCCGAACAGCTCACTGCCGTCATTGACAGAGCCGTCACCGTTTTTATCCAATGCCAGATAGCCGCTGCCGGTTCCCAGCTGTGATACCTCGTCCGGTTTCCCATCCGCGTCAATATCGAAGTAAAAAGTCTGATCCTGCAGCTGTGCCACATCCGTATCCAGGTTGATGACTAAAGGGTCACACATGGTAAAGGATGCAAGCTCCAAATCATCCCTATAATACTCCTGAAACTCCCGGCTCATACCTACATTGACGTTAAAGTTGATTTCTCTGCCGTCAGCAGTCCTGACGGTCCCCACTGTGGAAAAGCTTGTGCTCTCGGTCTCCTCAAAAAAGGTTTCCTGACTGTAATTGAGCACCCTCAAACTGGTGGTCAGTGTTCGGGGCTTCATTGTCAGTAAGCCGTCTGCACCGGTCTGAACATTGCCACTCTGCGTATTCTGAGGACTCTGCGTACTCTCCGAATCTATTCCGTTTGCCTGCCTCCATTTGCTCAATTGACTTCGTCCGGCAGCAAACAATAAATCAAAAATATACCTGATGGTCTGCTCCCGAATCTCCATAAAGGTTTGACTGACTGTGCTCCGTATGGACACATTCGCTGTGCCCGTCTGAAATCTTGTCTGCCAATCCTGCATTGTGGTAACGGCTTTTGCAGTACTGTCCGTCTGCTCTCCCGACTGATTTTCCTCTGCATTCGCGGTATTTTCCGTGTTGCCGCCGATTGCAGCATTCAAAGACCCGTTTCCCTTTGTCAGCCCCTCCTGATAATCCGTTATGGAAAAATGTCTGACTGTTGTGTTAGAAGCCCTGTAGCTTCTGGCGGATTCCATTCCTACTGTACTGGAATCAATTCTCAAATTCTATACTCCTTCTTGAGACACCCGTTTTACTTCTCGCTGCAGCTATAAAAAAATGGCATTCGCGCAGGAAAATCCGTTCCCGACACAAATACCATCCGTGGTGCCTCTATCATGTACTCGGTAACGGTTGGCCGAACCGCTTCCCTGTACATGATATATCGACACAATCTTTATGAACTTTAGCCACTGCTGTTATTTTGCTTCTTCCGAACCGTTCTCCTCAGATGCCTTCCTGGCAGCCGCCTTTCTTGCCACCATCTGCTGAAGCTGTCCGGTTCTGGCTGCCATGATTCCGGCTACCATCTCCTTGGGCACCACCACATTATCACCCACGGGATTCAGGACAATGCCCAATGCAGGACAATCGTTCCCCTGCGCATCCTTGCGGAACAGCATGTTTACATAATCATCAAATCTCAATGCAAAGCAAGGAAGATTCTTGTCTCTCTCCGCCCACTTTTGATATTCTACCGAATCGGTAAAGCCCATAAAAAAATTCTTTCCGTCCTTCGTTGCCAGCATGGGAAACTGTACCTTGCTGCCGGGGGCAATCGTCAGCCTTCCCTCTGCATCCTGTACCGGCGCAGGTTCAATGATTGCCGGAGCCTGAAAAGATGCCTTCACAAGTTCCTCTACAAACATGCTGCGATGCTCGGGAGTATCCTCAGCCTTCATCAACTGAATACAGCCCATCAACATGGGATTTGATACTGATTTATTGAATTCCATCATTCTTCCTTTCTACACTCTGTTATAATTAATCAGGCAGCCCTTGAGGATAATCTGCCTCTCCTCGCCGGTAAGCTCACCCAGCTTCAAAGTAAACCTCCTAAGCCCGCCGTCCTTCACCACATATGCTTCAATCACTTCCGTTTCGTCCTGTACAGCCTTTCTGATGCCGGGGATAAACAAATAGTCAAGATTCTTGAAGGGAAGTTCACCTTCCTCAATCAGGAAGGGCAGCATTCCCCAGTTAATCAGATTGGAGCGGTAACGCTTTGTGGCATACTCATTGGCAATGTTCGCCCAGCCGCCCAGCACCTTCTGGCAGGAGGCCGCCTGCTCTCTTGCGGAGCCGTCTCCGGGCTTCACCGCAAAGATGGTAGAGCCGAAGCCGGTGTTCACATGGCTCACATCCGGGAACTGCTCTTTGATAGGGCTCATCACATCCTTGATTGCCGGGCACACATGGCAGGGATGTCCACCCTTCATACGTTCTTCCTCCAACACATGAATTGCCTTGGCACGTCCCACATACTCGGGGTCCTTGCGGCTTAAGGTAAACTCAGCCAGTCCCAGCGGATTGGAACGATACGATGAAGTTTCTCCGGAAGGAATCAACTCGTCCGTGGTGGTCACAGGGTCATGAATCTCGCTGACAACCTGCAATACCAGATTCTCCGGCAGTTCACCCATGGCAGGCCAGTCCTTGATGTTTGGTCCGAAGTGAATTTCCGTGTCCGGTTCAGCAACACCGTGGGAGTCAAATACGCGGTTTGCATAAATATTGCTGTCGAAATGATACTTGTATTTTCCGATTTCTCCGTCAAAATCCGTAGCGGGCGTCAGTACACCCCTGTTTGCTGCCGTAGCCGCAATAGAGCGCGCATCCATCAGGGCAACAGAGGAAATCTGACCGTTCTGCAGCTTGCTTCCCTCACGATTGGGGAAGTTTCTGGTAGAATGACGGATACTGAAAGCATTGTTTGCGGGTGTGTCGCCTGCACCGAAGCAGGGACCGCAGAAAGCTGTCTTCATGACTGCACCCGTCTCCATAATCGTAGCCGCACAGCCGTTTTTAATCAACTCCATATATACGGGCATGGAAGCGGGATATACACTTAAGGTAAAACCGTCGGAACCGATGTATCTGCCCTTCAGGATATCGGCAGCCGCACAGATATTCTCGAATCCGCCGCCGGCGCAACCTGCGATAATACCCTGGTCCACCATGAATTTGCCGTTCTTTACCTTGTCCTTCAATTTGAACTCAACTGCTCCGTCAAGACTTACCAGCGCCCGCTTCTCCGTCTCGTCCAAAATATCCATGAGATTTGCGTTCAATTCTTCGATGGTATAGGTATTGCTGGGATGGAAGGGCATTGCAATCATAGGGCGAACCTTGGAAAGGTCAACCAAAATCATGCCGTCATAATATGCCACCTGTCCGGGATTCAGCTCTCTGTACTCGTCCTTGCGCCCATGGATTTCGTAGAACTCCTCAATCTCTTTGTCTGTCTTCCAGATAGAAGAAAGACAGGTTGTCTCGGTAGTCATGACATCAATGCCGATACGAAAATCCGCACTCAAGGACGCCACGCCGGGACCCACAAACTCCATCACCTTATTCTTCACATAGCCGTTTTTGAATACGGCACCGATAATTGCCAATGCCACATCCTGAGGGCCAACCCCCTTTACGGGAGCTCCTGTCAGGTAAACGCCCACAACGCCGGGCATGTTGATATCATAGGTCTGATTCAGAAGCTGCTTCACCAGTTCGGGACCACCCTCGCCCATGGCCATGGTGCCCAGTGCACCGTAGCGGGTATGGGAATCGGAACCCAAAATCATTTTCCCGCCGCCGGCGAGCATCTCTCTTGCAAACTGATGGATAACTGCCTGATGAGGAGGCACATAGACGCCGCCATACTTCTTGGCACAGGTCAGACCAAACATGTGGTCATCCTCATTGATGGTACCGCCCACCGCGCAGAGAGAGTTGTGGCAGTTTGTCAGCACATAAGGCATAGGAAATTTTTGAAGCCCTGACGCTCTTGCTGTCTGAATAATACCCACAAAAGTAATGTCATGACTGGTCAGTTTATCAAAACGAATTTTCAGCTTATCCATGTTGCCGGAAGTATTGTGGCTCTCCAATATACCGTAAGCTATGGTATTCTTTGCCGCTTCTTCTTTTGTAATGTTCTTTCCTGTCTTACTCTCAACAGCGGCCTGTGCGTCCGGTGCGTCGGCAATGATTTCCGTGCCGTTTACCAGATAGGCTCCTCCCTGCAGTAATTCTATCATAAAATTCCTCCTCTTTCTGTCGAATGTGTTCGCTTTTACCAAGTATTCATTATAAAGGAAAGCACATGTTTATGCAAGTTCTGAATTATTCCCGTCCCCCTCGGGATAATCCTGTATCAGGGATGCCACTTCGTCCAAATCAATCTGTAATTCTCCGTCATAAAGAGCCAGTCCCAGTTTCCCGCTCAAGGGCTGTATATGAGGAGCGTAATCATCTTTATTCCGTTATTCAACCGTTTTATTCCGTTTTTGTCCGTTTTACGATAATGAAGCCCCGAAAGTCACCTTATCAGGTAACTTTCGGGGCTTTGACGCTGTTTTATGCACTTGCTTCTGTCCCGGTAAACTGAGCCATGTACAAATTATAATAGAATCCTTTTTTCTCCATCAACTCAGCAGGAGAACCCTGCTCTACGATACCGCCGTCGTTAATCACAAAGATACGGTCCGCGTTCTGGATGGTGGAAAGTCTGTGGGCAATGACAAAGCTGGTTCTTCCGTGGAGCAATGCTTCGATTCCCTTCTGTACCAGAATCTCCGTGTGGGTATCAATGCTGGAAGTTGCCTCATCCAAAATCAGGACTCTGGGCCGGGAAACCATGGTTCTGGCAAAGGCAATGAGCTGTCTCTGTCCGATGGACAGTCCTGCACCCTGCTCCTTCAGTTCCGTATTGTAGCCCTTTTCCATTTTCATGATGAAGTCATGGGCATTTACTGCCTTGGCTGCGGCAATGATTTCCTCGTCCGTGGCATCCAGCTTTCCGTAAGCAATGTTATCCCGTACAGTTCCGTGGAAAATAAAATTATCCTGTGTCATGACACCCATCTGCTTGCGCAGGGAATTGATTTTTACCTTTTTCAGATCATATCCGTCAATGGCAATGGTTCCCTGTTGGATATCATAAAATCTGCTGATCAGATTGACGATGGTGGTCTTTCCTGCCCCGGTAGGACCTACCAGTGCAATGGTTTCTCCGGGTGCCACGCTGAAACTTACATTATCCAACACCTTTGTCTCATTCTCCGTACCCTCGTCATAAGTGAAGGAAACATTTTCAAAGGTTACCCTTCCCGTGATTTCCGGCAGTTCTCCCGCATCGGGAGCATCTTTGATTTCAGGCTCCGTATCGAGAATGTCAAACACACGCTCTGCTGCGGAAAGATTGGTCACCAGCTGGTTGAAGAAGGTGCTTAAGTTTGCAATGGGCTGCCAGAACATAGTGGTATAGGAGCCGAACGCCATCAGCACGCCCAGAGTAACGGTGGGAGCACCGATGATTTTTACACCTACCAGATACAGCATCATCAGACTGATTCCCCAGGATGTGTCTATGATAGGGAAAAAGAGATCCGCCGCACGGCAGGCATGAATAAAGGCTGCACACTGTTCATCGGCAAGTTCGTCAAACTGAGCCTTTGTTTCCTTTGCGGCATTCAGGCTCTGTACCACCCTGATTCCGGCTACATCCTCATGTACATAGGCATTTACATTGGAAGCCTTTTTGCGGACAATATGCCACCTCAC
>JAEDMI010000197.1 GCA_016303085.1 Acetatifactor sp. | reverse complement strand
AGATTACACGTGAGTTTAAAAATGAGAACAATACTGCTTATGACCACTGTGAATTGTCTGTAGATGGAGAAGGATTTTTGGCATTAGCGGAAGCGAAAAATCCTTGTGATATAAATATAGTACACAAGTACAAATGGGAAACCATGACGTTTAATGTATTTGAGATGGGGACTAAGGAAGCAGTTTATAATGCATTCCAGGTTTTGAGCGACGGTGGAGTCATTGTTGAACCTATTCATGAACTTCCATGGAGTAAATGTTGTGCTACTGTTATTGATAAATTTGGGGTGTGCTGGTGGATTTCCATTTAGCAAAATATCCGAAACCTGCAGGAAATATTATGTACCGCAAAGGAGCAAAATGAAGTCTCCGACAGTTTAGCAATGCGGAGCACAGAGATGTCATTGACAGTTTTCAGGGTTATCTTTTGGATTATGAAACACAGAGGCGAAAAATTATTATGGACGAGAAGAAATAAGAAACAGAATCTGGCATGATTTGAGTCCTCCTGTCATATCTTTAGTATAGGATATGACAGGAGGCTTTTTGTATGGATTATACATCTAGTACATACGACTTATATCGGGATATACAGCAACGCACGGGCGGAGAAATTTACATAGGTGTGCTGGGACCGGTGCGTACAGGTAAATCTACTTTTATCAAGCGTTTTATGGAAGAGATGGTGCTTCCCTACATGGAGGATGAACATGCCAAAGCACGGGCACAGGACGAACTGCCCCAGAGCGCAGGCGGAAAGACCATTACCACAACGGAACCGAAATTTATCCCAAATGAGGCGGCAGAGGTTATCTTAAGCGGTGACATCGCCGTGTCGGTCAGGCTCATTGACTGTGTGGGATATATGGTGGAGGGCGCAGCAGGCCATATGGAGGAAGACGCGGAGAGAATGGTGAAGACGCCGTGGTTTGACTATGAGATTCCTTTTACTCAGGCGGCAGAAATCGGAACCGACAAGGTCATGAATGACCATTCTACCATAGGCCTTGTAATTACTACTGACGGCAGCTTTGGTGAAATCCCCAGAGGGAATTATCTGGAAGCGGAGGAGAGGACGATAACAGCGTTAAAAAAGCTGAAGAAACCTTTTCTTGTACTGGTGAACAGTCAGAAGCCCTATTCGGAGGATGCCAAAAAGACGGCAAAGGAAATCAGCGAGAAGTTTGGCGTGTCCGCTGTAACCGTAAATTGTGAGCAACTGAAAAAAGATGATATCAACATGCTTTTGGAGAATGTACTTTACGAGTTCCCTATCTCATCGATGGAATTTTATATGCCCAAGTGGGTAGAGATGCTGCCGGAGGACAATCGGATGAAGCAGGATCTGGTTCAGAAGGTAAAACTTTTGATGAAAGATTATAACACAATCCGAAATGTACTGGAAAAGCCGGTGACGTTGGAGAGTGAGTACATAAAACGATGCAAGACGGATGCGGTCAGTCTGTCGGACGGATGTATCAGAATAACATTGGACGTGGAGGAAGCATATTATTATGAAATGCTGACGGAAATGGTGGGAGAGAGCATTGCAGACGAATATCAGCTTATCAGCAAGCTGAAGAGCTTTGCGGCAATGAAGCACGAATATGCAAAGGTACTGGATGCGGTAAACATGGTGCGCATTAAAGGTTACGGCGTGGTGACACCAGACAAGGATGAAATTGTACTTGAAAAGCCGGAATTGATTAAGCACGGTAATAAGTTCGGCGTGAAAATCAAGGCGTCCAGTCCTTCCATCCACATGATACGTGCCAACATCGAGACGGAGATTGCCCCGATTGTGGGAACTCAGGAGCAGGCGGAGGATTTGATTACATATATCAATCAGACAGATGCACAGAGCGGTATATGGGACACCAATATCTTCGGTAAAACGGTGGAACAACTGGTAAACGACGGAATTACGGCAAAAGTCGCAGTGATCGGAGAGGAAAGCCAACTGAAATTACAGGATACCATGCAGAAAATCGTCAACGACAGCAACGGAGGCATGGTCTGCATCATCATATAAAAGCGCCCTCGGGTGCTTTTTTATTGCTTTTTAACTGTATATTCTGTATAATTAATATTGCTTGTGCGAATAAAAATAATAAAAGGAGTGCCGAAGATGAGTGAAGTGTATGACAAGCTGATAAGCTGCTATGAATGTGTCAGAAAAAAGACTGATTTTGTACCGAAGGTTGCCATTGTCCTTGGCTCGGGGCTGGGAGATTACGCGGAAAACATACGCGTGGAATATGAATTGCCCTACAGTGAGATTGAGGGGTTTCCCGTATCCACAGTACCCGGACATGCCGGTAAATTCATTTTCGGCTTTATAGATGAAATCCCCGTGGTATGTATGAAAGGAAGGGTTCATTTCTATGAAGGATATCCAATCAGCGATGTAGTTCTGCCCACAAGGCTGATGAAGCTTATGGGAGCCCGGATTTTGTTTTTGACAAATGCGGCGGGTGGGGTCAACACATCCTTCCATGCCGGAGACCTGATGCTGATAAAGGATCAGATTTCGGTCTTTGCACCAAATCCGTTAATCGGTGCAAATATGGATGAACTTGGAGTCAGATTCCCGGATATGAGTACGGTCTATGACGGTGAACTACAACAACTGATCCGCAGGACGGCGAAGGATAACGGAATCTTCCTACAGGAAGGAGTATATGCCCAGTTGACGGGTCCTTCTTTTGAGTCACCGGCAGAAATACGTATGCTGAGAACGCTGGGCTGCGACGCAGTAGGCATGAGTACCGTTGTGGAAGCCATCGCAGCAAACCATATGGGCATGAAAATATGCGGAATTTCCTGTATCAGCAATTTGGCGGCAGGCATGACAGCAAACCCGCTGACCCATGAGGAGGTGCAGGAGGCGGCAGACATGGCGGCTCCCAATTTCAAAAAGCTTGTGACGGAATCCGTGAAAGGCATGAAAAAATTGATATGATGAGAGATAAATTGATTCAACTGGCGCTGGATGCCAGGGAAAACGCATATATACCATATTCTCATTATGCAGTGGGTGCGGCACTTCTTACAGAGGACGGGGAAATATACTGCGGCTGCAATGTCGAAAGTGCATCCTACGGCGCGACAAACTGTGCCGAGCGGACTGCCATTTTCAAGGCTGTAAGCGAGGGAAAACGCAAATTTCGTGCAATCGCCGTAGCGGGAGGCATGGAAGGGGAGGAACCGAAAGATTATGCGTATCCCTGCGGAATATGCCGGCAGGTAATTAAGGAGTTTGCATCGGAGGATTTTCGGATAATTGTGGCAAAAAGTCTGACGGATTACAAAGAATATTCCTTAAGCGAGCTTTTGCCTTTTGGATTCGGAGGTGAATCAATCAAATGAACATCAGACTATACAATGCAAGAATCCTGACCATGGAAAAGGACAGACAGGTATTCCGGGGCGAGATTTGGGTGCGGAATGACAAGATTGTCTGCGTGGCGGAGCAAAATGAACTGGAGAGTGAATGGAAGAGCGATTTCCCGAAGATTTCATGGGATATCGAGATGGATTGTAAGGATAATCTGCTGATGCCGGGGTTTAAGGATGCCCATACCCATTCGGCAATGACTTTCCTGCGTTCTTACGCAGACGATGTTCCCCTTCAGACATGGTTGAATGAGAAGGTATTCCCTATGGAGGCAAAGCTGACAGGTGAGGATATCTATGAATTGACGAGGCTTGCCATTTTAGAATACCTGACTTCGGGAATTACCTCCATTTTTGAAATGTATCTGACTCCCGATACCATAGCGGAAGCCTGTATCGATATGGGAATGCGCTGTGTCCTCACAAGCGGTCTGAACAATTTCTGTTCCTCCCTTGAGCAGATGGAGGAGGAATACCTGAAGTGGAATAAGAAGAATCCTCTTATCAGTTATCAGCTTGGCTTTCATGCGGAATATACCTGCTCCAAGGAGCTGCTTTACCGCATTTCACAGCTGGCACATAAATACAGGGCTCCGGTTTACACCCACCTTGCCGAGACGAAGCATGAGGTAGAGGAGTGTAAGGCAAAGTATGGTATGACACCTGCCGTGTTCCTGGACACCATGGGTATCTTTGAATTTGGCGGTGGCGGTTATCATTGCGTTCATATGACGGAAGAAGATATGGAGGTATTTCGGAGAAGGAGGATGTATGTGGTTACCAATCCTGCTTCCAACCTAAAGCTGGCCAGCGGAATAGCGCCCATTGCAGAGTTCGAGAAGAAGAAAATTCCGGTTGCGATCGGAACGGACGGACCTGCCAGCAACAACTGTCTGGACATGTTCCGGGAAATGTTTCTGGTAACCGGATTAAGCAAGGTAAGAGAGGAAGATGCGGCAAGCCTGGACGCCATGAGTGTGCTTCGGATGGCTACCGTAAACAGCGCAAAAGCCATGCATCTGCCGAAAGCAGATATATTGGCAAAGGGCAGACTGGCAGATATTGTCATGATAGATTTGCATCAGCCGAATATGCAGCCCATTCATAATATTCCAAAGAATCTGGTGTACAGCGGCAGCAAATCCAATGTGCTTATGACTATGATTAACGGAAAAATTTTGTACCGAAACGGTGAGTTTAACGTTGGAGAGAGCGCAGAGAATATCTATGCCAAGTGCGACAGGATTGTGAAGCGTATCATCAACGCTTAACGATACATTTCTCTAATCACAAAATACATAGGAGGGAGAGTTACGATGTTAGAGAAACTATTT
>JAEDMI010000196.1 GCA_016303085.1 Acetatifactor sp. | reverse complement strand
TGCGGCATTATAATTCGCATCGGATGTATTTGTCACACTGGTAATTTCGACGGTTCCACCATTCGCAGAATCCGTAAATGTTTTACCACTTCCTACCTGTGGAATAAATGCCTGAAGCCAGCGCCACTGAGCTACCATGGTAAGACCTTTGTGGACATTGGCGTAGGCTTTTGTTTCTCCGTTATCTGTCCAGGTCACGCCCTTGACCTCTCCGTTTTCCTTATAGCTGAGCGTGGCTTTCGTTGTCACGCTTTTGCCATAGATTTTGAAATACTGGGCGGCGCTTTGCTGGGTTGCACCATCCACGGAGTAGTCGCAGGCCACGGTATGTACCGCAGGAAGCAACAGACTACCCAACTGATCCGCATTCACCTGAGTGACATCGGATGGTATATTATCCACCGTATCTCCGGTCAGCAGCCAGCCCATAAATTTCCAGCCGTCATTCTGGCCTTCCGCCGCGTGGGATACATACGGGGAAATAAACATCTTCTTCGGTTTGTCTACCGGCGTGGCACCAGTCGTTGTATCCACTCCACCTGTATCTTCTGGAAGCACAGCCGGTTTGAAGCTGTACACATTCGGTGCTTCACTTGTGTTATAGGTTCTTTCCACCACGTACGCCTTACCGCCATTAGGGTCATAGGTGACGGTAGGGTTCTTGATGAAAACAAAGTGTAAATCCGTTGCCGATGTTACACTTTCCAGATAATAGGTATAAATGGTATCGCCATCCGTATTCGTTGATTTAATCCATTTCCCCTTTTTCTGTTCATCAGTCAGGCTGCCGGTATCTTCGATTTCGTTTCCTGCCAGTTGCAAAAATACAGTCTTCGGATCTCCATTTTCATCCTGTGTTGTATAATAGACACCCACAAACTCGCATCCGGCCTCAGCATCCGCTTTCTTTACAATAGCCTGAATTCTCAGTGGTTCTCCATCCGTAACATAAGTTGCCAATTTATCATCAACCGTAACTTTATGCCCGCTTGATGCCCCAGTACCTCCAGTTGTCCCATCACTCCCCCCAACCACAGCACTTCCATGAGTAGTTGTGCTTCCTGACAACGGATGGTAAAGCTGGAAATTGATATTATCAAGGAAGTTCCCGTATGTCTTTGCTTTATCAGCAGTGGTCGCGGGCTGATCAAAGCCAACGGAAACAAAGGCAAAGAGGGTCTCCGTCTGCCCTGCGGGCACAGTATAGAGGTAATACTTGCTCAGATCCACCTCGGTGCCACCAGAACCAGTCCCAGCCCCCGCAGATCCTTCTGCATTGGAACCGTAGGAATTCCACAGGTTGGTGTTGGTGGTGCTGGAGGTAGCCTTACTACTTGCCATAATCCAGATATGCCACTCTTCTGTATAGAGGGTACTTGGTGTCAGACTGAAAGCGTTGTTTCCCGCATTGTCCTCAAAGGTACCTTGAGTGGCAAATTTCTTACTGTAAACGGTGAGCTGCTCCCCCAGTCCTGCCGAGGTCTTAACAGAAGTCTTTCCCTGAGCAATCAGCCAGTCCACCATCTGCATCAGCTGATCTCGTCCTGCTTTGCTTGGTTTTGAGGGATCCACGCTCTGCTTCGGTCCAATCACCAACGCCATAGTATCCGTACCATTACGAGCGCCATGATCTAGCCCCCATTCGTAAACGCTGGAGGGAGTCGTTTTAACATTCTGATATAGGGTACTTTCTTCATCGGCGTTCAGCTCTGCGGCGTAGTCCCCAGCCGACGGCTTTACAGTTACACCCGGAATGTATACACTTTTATTTTCTCTTAACAGTTCAATGACTGTCGGATTATAAGCCGTGGTATTCCAGTAGGGCACCTTACTCTGGTCAAGCTGCTGGTAGCTATTCGTCCAAGTCTGTCCCTCTTCAAAGCTACCATTCTGCAACTTTCTGTTATCTGCTGTACTATTCGTTGTATTCTCCTCCCCAAACACCAGTGCCGCCGCCACTCCCAGAATCAGTCCGATCCGAAGCAGCGTCCCCGGTATGCTGGCCGACCACCTTTTCACCTGTTTCTTCTTATTATCTGCCATCTATAATCCCACCTTGCATTAACATCCGTACTCCATGTATCCTGAAACCATATTTTTCTTGTCTGCATTCTAACACAATCCCCATTACAAACCTATTACAAATTCCTCGTTTATAACGAATCAAGTGCAAAATTTCTATACAGAAGTAAACAAAATAAAGCTATTATCCAGACTACATCTTACTATACTCGTAAATTTATTTCAATATGCAACATAATATATCTTATTTCAAGATAAAACGATGTTTTGCTGCACCGGTGTTTTTCACAAAAACTCTTCTTATTTCCACAGCAGTGCGCACGTTTCCTCTGCCCAACTGTACTGGGTCATATACTCACCGCGGAATTCCGGTTTTCCGGTTTGCAGAAAGCTGTAATAATCGCAGTCAATCCTCTCCTTATCCAGAGAGTAATAATAGCCATTCTGTTGTAAGATTTCTTCTGCATGGACCGCTTCCAGTGCATTTCGCAAATCATAGAACAGCTGGTGTAAATAGTTTATACTTTTTTCATCACCGTCGCTCTCCGGCCACATGATGGCACAGATCTGTTTTGCCGTCATCTCTGCCCCTTTTCGGTCCACAAGCACTGCAAGCAGTTCTTTCGACCTGGAACGTTTAAAGCGTAATGCCTCGCCCCGGAACAAAACTTCAAAGTAACCACAGCATTTCACGGTCAAAAGCTTTTCTTTTGTTTTCGCTCCTTTGATATGATCAATTTCTCTCTGTACATCTTCCGCAGTGACAGGCTTCAACAGATAACCGGATACATGAAGTCGAAAGGCATCTACTGCATATTGGGAAAATCCGGTGCAAAAGATGATTTTGCAGTTTGGCCGTATCTCTGTAATGCTTTCTGCAAGGGCAAGACCGCCCATGCCGCGCATACTGATATCAAGAAATGCAATATCCACCGGATGATTCCTGCTCCACTCCAGCGCAGCCGAGCAAGTGGAAAATTCCTCCACCGAAGTGATATCCGGTGACGCCAGAACCGACTTCGTCAAAGCCGTCAGCATAGGTCTCTCATCATCTACCGTTATCGCAATCATTTATCTTCATCCTCCTTTGGTATCCTGATCAAAGCTGTGGTTCCTTTTCCCGGTGCACTGTCTATCATCAATGTACCATTACACATGGCTTCCAGACGGCCACGGATGTTCCGGATTCCGATATGCTTTGTCTCATCGCGAAGCACGGACGGATCAAAGCCCACGCCATCGTCGACTACGCTGACACAATAATGTCTGTCTGTTTCGAAGGTGCAGATCGTCACCGTGCCTCCGGATTCCAACTTCATCAGTCCATGTTTGATGGCATTTTCCACCAGAGGCTGAATGGTCAGGGCCGGCAACAGGAACTCACTGGAATGCAGATCAAATCGAATCGTCATATCCGGGAATCGAGTCTGTTCGATATCCGCATAGTGCCGTACATGCTCCAGTTCCCTGGAAATTCCGATAAGCGCCGCATTATCAATCTGACTGAAATTCCCACGAAGATACAAACTGAAATCGTGGACCAGCTTCGATGCCCTCTCCGGCTGTTCCAGGCAGAGCTGTTCAATCGTTCCCAGTGTATTATAGATAAAATGGGGCTGGATCTGGCTGATCATTGTAGCAATCCGGCTTTCACCAAGCTGACGTTCTTTTTCCGCCAGCTCCTTCTTCTTTTCTGCCAGCTGCCTGGTCATTTCTCCCTGAAACAGCATATACAGTGCAATCAGTGACATGGTGGTTGCCATACATTTGGGCGTGGTATCCCAGAACAGCTGAAGCGGCATCGCTGCCAGTGGGAAAATGCTGAAAGTCAGCAGGATGAACGTGCCTCTGCGTGTCAATGTCTTCCGATACTTTAAGACATAGATTATTTGCGTAAAAATGATACTCAAATCAAAGAGATTGACAATCATGTAAAGATCCGTATATGTAAATGTTCCTGTGGCATCGATATAGAATAATGTACCGTTATAGACGGACATAATGTTCAGCACCGCAGAGACGGCACATGATACAGCAATTGCATGTGCAAATTTCCAGGAAACCTTCTTTTTTTCCCGAAGAAAGCTTACCAGACAGTATGCAAAACAGATCGGCACCAGATAGCCGCATCCGCAGGAAAGTACAAATCCGGTTTTCAACAGAACCACTCTGCCCGGCACACCGTCTGTCAGCCAGATGAGCACTTCACCTGTCAGCATAAAGATATTCGCAAACATAAGTCGAATAAAATTCTGCATAAATGGTTTGTTACGTCCCTCATCCGTGAGCGCACCGCCCAGGAGAAAAATATTGATCAATATGGCAAAACAAAGTAAACCCACATTCAATTCTATCATTTCATTTAGCATACTTATCATAAACCACTCTTACGTCTTTCTGTTCCCGTCTTTCTGTTCCCGTCTTCAGATCAACTTTAAATCCGCCGCTCCGCAGATCAGCTGAACAGCCCGGTTAATGCATCGGTCTCCACCAGCATTTTCCGGTGCCTCATTCATAACGACACCTGCCCACTCTGCCAGCATTGACACCACTATCATGACAAATATCGCCATTTTGTTGCTTTTTTATACATTTAGAGTGTATCATTTTGTCCATATTTGTTCAAGCAATTATAATATTATCTTTTTATAACTGTTCAGAGCCAAGCACTTTTTTGTACAAATCTATTTGGCGGATACGCCACACTGAGGAAACACGA
>JAEDMI010000195.1 GCA_016303085.1 Acetatifactor sp. | reverse complement strand
AACGTATCCGATCATGCCCTGGAATACGTAATGTACTTCCCTGCCAGCGATGATGAGGTGGAGTCCATCTTCTTAAAAAGGCTGAACCGCATGGTACTCACGAAGGAAGAAGAGATGAAGTTCAAGACCGCTTTCATGCTCTTTGTGGGCAGGGAATACCACAAACTTGGCTGGGCTATGCAGCTGCACTACGGCTGTAAGAGAGACAACAACACCCTGATGTATGAAAAGCTGGGTCCCGATACCGGTTATGACTGTATCAACAATTACGCGCCTTCCTCACAGATGGCAGATTTTCTCAATGCCCTGAACGTGACAGACCAGCTTCCCAGAACCATCCTTTACAGCTTAAATCCCAACGATAACCAGTCCATCGGCACCATTCTGGGCTGCTTCCAGGATTCCACCGCCGTAGCAAAAATTCAGCAGGGCAGTGCATGGTGGTTCAACGACCACAAAACAGGCATGCAGGATCAGCTGATTTCTCTTGCCAACCTGGGCAACCTCTCCGGATTCGTGGGTATGCTGACAGACTCCAGAAGTTTCCTGTCCTACACAAGACACGAATACTTCAGACGCATCCTCTGCAATCTCATCGGCAACTGGGTGGAAAACGGAGAATTCCCCGAAGATTATGACATTCTCTCCGAGATTGTAAAGAATATCTCCTATTACAACGCAAAGAACTATTTTAAGTTTGATATTTGACATAAAACATCAAAAGGAAACGCCCCGAATACAAACCGGGGCGTTTCCTTTATGAGAGAAATGTCTTAAGGGAATCTATTGTTCCTTACTTAAAATACAATAAAAATACACGGATTTCTAATGTTTTTATGGCAAAAAGCATATAAAAACGCTGTTTTTTTATGCAAATAAATGCTATACTTAAGGTAATGTTTTGTATTACAAATGCTGCAAACGGTGGGTGAGAAAAACTATGGCTTCTGCAAAATTCGGAAGAACAACTCGTGATATTGACTGCATTATGGCTGAACGGGGAAAGCGGGGAGAATTCTCTCCCCGCCAATTTGACCATTGCCATTATTATTACGAGCTGATTTACATACATACCGGCGAATGCCGTTTTCTGCTGAACGACAGCGTCTATCCCCTTGTAAAAGGGGATTTGGTTTTTGTGGCACCCGGTGATTTACATCATGCCCTGTACGAGATGGCTTCCTGCGAAATCATGGCTGTGTATTTCAAAAAGGAATTTGTAGACTGGGCCATGATGGACAAGCTGTTGTCAAAACCATCCTCCGGAGATTTTCATTCCTTTATGGGCAGTATACCGGCCCTGTATCAGGAGGAATTTGTGCTTCTCCTAAACCGCATGCTGTCCGAATGTTCGGGAATTGACGAATATTCCCAGAGTTTTATGAGTTGCTACCTGCACGAGCTTCTCCTGACGCTGATGCGCCACTCCGTCATGAACGAAGAGGAGCCGGAGCTTTTAAACTCACGGGATGCCGATATTCTCATTGCCACAAAATACATCTACCGCAACTATAAAAAGCCTCTTTCCCTGGAAGAGGTGTCGGCACAGGCTGCCTTGAGCCCTACCTATTTCAGCAAAAAATTTAAGCAGATCACGGGAATGGGCTTCAAAGAGTACCTGAACTTTGTGCGTCTCAAGCACGCCCAGACCGCACTGCTGACAACCTCCAACACCATCACGGATATCGCCCTGGAAAACGGCTTCAACGACAGTAATTATTTCAAGGATTTGTTCAAAAAAGTCTACGGCAAATCGCCGCGTGAATACAGAAAGAGCGCGGGCTGACCCACGCTCTTCTTTTCTTCTTTACTCCAGATTCCCCACGTCCTTAAAGGTACCCATGACCATGATACTCTCATCACTTTCAAATACATGGTTCGGGTGGGGCAGAGGATAAATCTGATTCTCTTTCTTGGTTGCCATGACACTGACATGATACTTTGTCCGGATGGAAAGATCCACCATGCTTTTACCCAGCCATTTCTTCGGCACAGCAATTTCATAGATACCGATTTCCGGTGTAAGTTCCACATAATCGAAAATATTGTCCATGCCAAACTGAATGGCAAGCCGCTCAGCCACCTCTCGCTCAGCGTAGGAGACATAGTCTGCACCGTTCCTCAGGAGCAGCTTTTTATGCACATCTCTGGTAGCTCTCGCCACAATGTACTTGCAGCCCAAATCCTTTAGAAGCACCGTTATCTCCAAAACCGTCTGGAAATTCTCACCGATGGCAATGACTGCAAGGTCAAAGTTACTGATTCCCAGAGTTTCCATAAATCTCTCGTCCGTGGCATCTCCAATCAAAATCTGTTGTATGTCGCCCACCGCGGCATCGGCTCTCTCCTCCCTGTAGTCCACAGCCAGGACCTGATGGCCGTTCTCCAGAAATTTTTGTGCCATGTGGCGTCCGAAACGCCCAAGACCGATAATTAAAATTGATTTCATAATCCTCTCCTTAACCCACCTGCACCTTTTCCAAAGGCAGCTTTGAATTTGTCACTCTCTTGTCCGATGAAAATGCCAGCAGCATAGTGATGGAACCTACACGCCCGCAAAGCATCAGAAATGCCAACAGCAGTTTGGATACCATACCCAGACCGGGCGTGATACCCAGCGTAAGTCCCACGGTAGCCATGGCTGACACCGACTCAAACAGCGCTGTCAGCAGAGGCAGCTTTTCAATGGCTGATATTATCACAGCCACCGATGCCGTCAATAAAAGATAAGTCATAAACACGCAGGATGCCGTTCTGGTGATTCCCTCATCCATTCTCCGACCGAACATCTCAATATTTTTCTTTCGGCGAAAGGTTGCAAAAATACTGATACACAATATCCAAAAGGTTGTGGTCTTGATACCGCCTGCAGTGGAGCCGGTGGAGCCGCCGATGAACATGAGACATATCATGACAAATATGGCGCCTTCCGTCATCCCCGCCAGGTCAATAGTGTTAAAACCTGCCGTTCTTGCCGACACGGACTGGAACAGGCTGGCATTGACGCGCTCTCCCACGCTCAAATCGGCAAACAACGGATTGTTCCATTCCAGTGCCGCCAGTATCAGGGCTCCTGCCACCGCCAGTCCCACACTGATGGAGAGCACCATCTTGCTCTGTAAATTCAGCTTTTTCAGACCGAAACGCTTGCTGCACACGTCGTGCCACACAAAAAAGCCCAACCCGCCTATGAAGATAAGCAACATAATGATTACGGTGACATACCACTGCTCCGCCGCACTCCATCCCGCCAGGCTTGTCAGGGAAGAGAACTTTCCTCCCGTTCCTCCCATCAGGTCAAAACCCGCATTGCAGAATGCGGAAATCGAGTGAAAGACAGAGAAATAAATCCCCTTAGCCACCCCGAACTCAGGGATAAAAACAACGCTCAAAAGCACAGCTCCTGTCAGTTCGATAACCATGGTTCCATAAATGATGAATTTTGTCATCCGAACAATGCCGCCAATCTGAGGAGCAGAAATGGAGTTCTGCATCAGGGAACGCTGATTCAGGCTGATTCTCCTTCCGACGACCACCATGACCGATATGGCAACCGTCATAAAGCCCAATCCGCCGATCTGGAGCAGCACCAGAATCACCAGCTGTCCAAACAGAGTCCAGTGTGTAAAAGTGTCATACCTCACAAGCCCCGTGACACAGGTAGCGGAGGTGGCGGTAAAAAAGCAGTCTGAAACAGACGTGCCGCCCGGCCCCCTCGTTGCAACGGGAAGTGAAAGGAGCAATGTTCCTATCAAAATAATTGCACAATATCCTCCCAGAATTAACTTCATGGGAGAGATATTCCGCCAGATATTACGTTTCAATCTCACAATTTTTCTCCGGTTTCATATAAAAACCCCAACGCTATAATAATTTATTACAGTTTTGGGGTTTCCTATTCATTAATATTCCATTGCCTTCTCTTCGCCGTTCAGGACGCGCATAGCCCCCTGTGCCAGAGCAAGCAGTTCATCCTCTCCGGGATATACGGTGAAGGGTGCAATCCACTCAGCCCTCTCCTTCAGCGCTGCAATAACGTCAGCGCCGTAAGCAATACCGCCGGTGACAATAATCCGGTCCACCTTACCGTTTAGGACACATGCCATGGAACCGATATCCTTGGCAACCTGGAGCAGGAACGCCTGCTTCGCCTCAGCTGCCTTCTCATCGCCCTCGTTTGCACGCTTTGTCACCTCGCGCATATCGTTGGTGCCAAGGTAAGCGTTGAAGCCGCCCTTGCCCACAATCTTGCTGTATACTTCCTTCTCCGTGTACTTGCCGGAAAAGCACATCTTAATCAATGCACCGCTGGGAACCGCGCCCGCACGCTCGGGAGAGAATGCTCCGTCACCGTCCAGAGCATTAAATACATCGATAACCTTTCCGTTTTCATGAGCACCCACGGACACACCGCCGCCCATATGTACCACAATCAGTCTCAGGGACTCGTAGGGCTTGCCGATTTCCTTTGCGTATCTCTTAGCCACAGCCTTCTGGTTGAGAGCATGGAATACGCTGGTGCGGGGAAGTTCCGGCACACCGGAGTATCTTGCGATGGGCATCAGCTCATCTACCACAACGGGGTCTACGATAAAGGAGGGAACACCGATGGAATCTCCGATTTCTCTGGCAAGGATGCCGCCCAGATTGGACGCATGCTGTCCCTGCACGCCCTTCTTTAAGTCTTCCAACAGTTCGTCGGTAACAGCGTAGGTGCCGCCGGGAATAGGCTTTAACATACCGCCTCGTCCCACTACTACATTCAGACTCTTGATATCAAAATTCTTTGACTCCAGAAGGT
>JAEDMI010000194.1 GCA_016303085.1 Acetatifactor sp. | reverse complement strand
AGAGTGGAAATTCAAAGAAGGCGACGCTGTTAAAGCGGGAGATGTTCTTTTCTCAGTCGCAACAGATAAGCTGACTAACGATATAGAATCAGACACAGACGGCATTCTACTGAAGATTCTTCTTTCAGAGGGTGAGACTGCTCCTTGCAAGAGCGTTATAGCATATATTGGTGCAGCAGGCGAAACCGTGGGTGAGGAAGCACCTGTAGCAGCTCAGGCAGCCTCTGCTGCTTCCACAGAACCTAAAGCCGCCAAAGAGGAAGGCCCCAGAACCGTTCTGGTTGTCGGCGGCGGCCCCGGCGGTTATGTTGCCGCAATCCGCGCAGCACAGTTGGGCGGCAAGGTAACCTTGATTGAAAAAGCAGAAATCGGCGGCACCTGCCTTAACCGCGGCTGCATGCCCACCAAGGCGCTCCTGCACAGTGCGGAAGTTTATGAAGCAGCCACAAAGTCTGCATCCTGCGGCATTATAGGCAAGGATGTGCAGGTTGATTGGAGCGCAGTTCAGAATAACCGTGCTTCCGTTACGGCAAAGCTTACCAGCGGCGTAAAGGCCCTGATAAAGATGAACAAGATAAAGCTCGTCGAGGGCGAGGCCGTATTCACAGGCCCCAAGACCGTAACCGTTGAAGGCAAGGATTATTCAGCCGATAAGATAATCATTGCAGCTGGTTCTTACCCCATAATTCCAGGCATTCCCGGAGTTAAGGAAAGCTCAGCCGTGATTGATTCAACAGGCGCTCTCACCATGGACCACATCCCCGAAAGCCTGCTTGTCATAGGTGGCGGTGTTATCGGCCTTGAGCTGGGCAGCGTTTACAACACATTTGGCACAAAGGTCACCGTTGTTGAAGCGCAGGATAAGCTTCTGCCTCTCATGGATGCAGAACTGACTGCCATGGTTCGCGCCCAGTTAGAGGGCAAGGGTATGGAAATCCTCACGGGAAGCAAAGTTCTTTCTGTAACAGACGGTGGCACGGGCGCAGTGGTCGAGGTTGAATGTGCAGACGGCAAGAAGACCTTTGATGCTGAAAAGGTCCTGGTTTGCGTAGGTCGCGGGCCCAATACTGCAAAGCTCGGCCTTAATAATGCAGGCATTGCTGAGGATAATGGCTATATTAAGGTAGATGACTATCTTGAAACAAATATTGCCGGCGTTTACGCAATCGGCGACTGCAACGGCAAGCTCATGCTGGCTCATGCTGCCATGGCAATGGGCGAGGCTGCTGCTGAAAACGCCATGGGCGGAGCAGTTAAGTTTGATGCTGCTACCAGCCCCTCCTGCGCGTATGTAGGTCCCGAGTTTGCTTGCATAGGTCTCACCGAAGATGCTGCAAAGGCAAAGGGTCTGAATGTCAAGGTCGGCAGATTCCCCACCTCCGCAAATGGCAGAAGTCTGGTTATGGGACATACCGACGGCATGATTAAGGTCGTTGCAGATGCCAAGTATGGCGAAATTCTTGGCGTTCATATTCTTGCAGCACATGCAACCGACCTGATCGAGGAAGCCGCTCTTGCAATGAAGCTTGAGGCAACAACTGACGAACTGGTGGGAACAATTCACTGCCATCCTACCATAGCAGAAGGTTTCCGTGAAGCAGTTCTCGCAGTTGATAAGAAGGCAATTCACAATAAGAATTAATTGTTCCTAACGTCGAAGAAGTGTTGTATTAATCAGAGTTTTCTACGGAATGTTGGCTCCGTGTGTATGAGTTTCTGTTCTTTCTAAATAATGGGCAATAAATACCCAGAGCTGTTTTTCCCTCCTATTAAGATATCCCGGCAAGCCAACTGCCGGGACATTGAACTAATAATGAAGGTAATCACGATGCAGGTAATATCATATCTTGAAACAAATTCGAACGACCCTGCGTATAATCTTGCATTTGAAGAATATATTCTGACAAACCGCAGAAATGGGAATTATATTATCCTGTGGCAGAATGACAAAACAGTAGTAGTAGGTCGGAATCAGATAGCCGAGGCAGAAATTAATAGCAAGTTTGTTGATGAACATGGAATTAGGGTTATAAGACGCTCAACAGGCGGCGGCGCAGTCTACCACGATCTTGGCAACATTAATTATTCGTTCATCACGGATGTAGGTAATGCAGAAGATCTTACAATTGATCGGTTTTTACAACCGATAGTTGATGCCCTGAAATCTATGGGTCTAAAAGCCGAAGCCTCTGGCCGTAATGATATACTTGTCGCTGGCCATAAGGTTTCCGGGACGGCTCAACGCATAGTGCGTGACAGAATACTACATCACGGCACGTTGCTATTTGATACAGATAGCAGAATGCTTTCAGGCGCACTGAATGTCGACCCCACAAAGTTTGAGTCGAAGAGCACAAAGTCTGTCTGCAGCAGAACTGGCAATATTAAAAGCTTCCTTAACGTAAATATGAATGTTCATGAGTTTTGGGCGCTCTTAAAAAAAGAATTAGTTGGACAAGGTTTTTCACAAATTAATCTAACAGATGAAGAAATAGCTTCCATTTTGAAGCTGAAATCTGAAAAATATGATGCTTGGGAGTGGAACTTTGGAAAATCGCCACCATATACTATGAAAAACAGGCATCGATTTGCTGGAGGTTTACTGGAAGTATATTTACAGGTTGAATCTGGGAGAATTCATAGTATTGCATTTTGTGGTGATTTTCTTTCGCGCAAAGATCCGCAGGAAGTTGTCGACCAGATGCTTGGTAAAGAGTATGATAGAAATACGGTTAATTCTGTATTGCACGGATTCACCCTTTATGACTATTTTGGAAATATATCTTGTGAAGAAATAATGAAAACGATTTTTAACTATGAATAGTGAGAATACTGTTATCACATTTGTGGCAAATTCGGGTATTTCAATAGAGATTGGATGCACTGTAATCTGGGTGGATGCTCTACACAATGAAGGACTCCCGGGTTTTTCTACACTTAATGATTGCATGGTTGAGGCGATTTTTGGAGATGAAATACTCGGTGTTCCTAACGTGATTGCTTTTACCCATAAACATCAGGATCATTACTCCGCAGAACTAACCGCAAAGGCCATAAAAACATGGCCAAGCACAAAGGTGATTTTGCCGGAAGGTGTGTTAGACAAACAGGAAATATGCATAGGTGATATTAAACTGCGCTTTATAAAACTGTCTCATGCAGGAAAAGAATACAAAGATGTGGAACACTATGGTGTGATAATTAAAGGAGCAAATCAAACTATACTGGTCTCCGGAGATTGTGAAATATGCGATGAAAAACTCCTAGATGAAACACAAAACGAAAGAATAGGTATATCTATTATGAATTTTCCTTGGGTCACCTTAAGGAAAGGCAGAGCTGCGATTGAATCATTAATAAAACCTAAGCATTTGATTGTTGCTCATTTGCCATTTGAAGAAGATGACATCTATGGATACTTTCCCGCCACAGAAAAAGCTATAAAAAATATGGACAAAGCTGCAGATATTAGGGTGTTTCATAGGTTTCTTCAAAAAGAATGCTTCGAGTGAATCTGAATCGGTGCAGAAATTTGAACCTGGCTGTCCAGAAATTAGATTCTACACCGATTTTTTGTTGCATTACCAATGGTTTTTGAATAATAACCATATTCACCCAATTGGACACGTTACAATTATTATTTAAAAATGTGAATTTTAATTCGAAAAATAAAATGATTTGAACCCTCAACTTTTTTGATTATTTCCCCAATCCCATTGATTCTACAAGCATTTTTCTGTACAGTCCGGAGTTTTAAACCCATTATATCTGTGAGGACGATTGCCGTTGTAAAACAGAATGAATTCGTCTAAGCGCTGAAAGGAAATCTCACTCAGAACGATACACTCTGCGTTGCAATTCTTCTTTCCTGAGGTAAAAGTTTGCTTTGCAACCCTACCCTTGATTTGCAACCGAGGGGATCCGTTTGCAACCACACCCTCGCATTTGCAACCATAGGAAGAAATTCTATCAATATATGATTTTCTTTCCATAAAAACCGCCTATTTTAGGCGGTTTTTCTTGCTTTTATGAACTTTTTTGGCAAGTTTGAAACATGGCGACTTGATTTGACGCCAATTTTGACGCCAACGCATATATAAAATGGAAATTTTTCATATGACGAAAAGCCTCGAAATTGTGAGAACAAAATATGATTTGGCAAAGTTCACTAAGGAAAGTTGATTGAGCCTTATATTTGAAAGGGGCAAGCGCCTATCAAGTCTAAAGCAATATGTTAAAATCAGTATTGATTCCAACAGCTGGACATATGTAGCTGAGTGTGCGCGATAGGTGATGGGGGGATGGGCGCTAATATTGAGAATTCATACTATGCTTGAGTTTTTCCAAATACTGTGATAAAATAAATATAATATTAGTTTTGCCAATTTTGCCTTGCACTTATATTGAGCTTGCGGCAGATATAAGAACCCGAAGCCCTGCCGTCACGGCGGGGCTTTTTTATATATGAACCGATGTCAGAAAGGTGATTTTATGGAAGTGAATTCAGAATATATTGCACACATATCAAACAGCGGTGAAATACAAAGTGTTGCTGAGCATTCACTGTGTACAGCACAAATGGCAGAAGGCTTTTCAATTGATGAACTGAAGAAGATAATTCACATCTGTGGTTTGCTGCATGATATAGGAAAATATGCTTACGAATTCCAAAAGCACATAAAAGGTGCTGATTTGAGGGTTGAACATTCCATCTGCGGCGCGAAGGAAGCAGAGCGATTGCTGAATAAGAATTCTCCCCTTGCTCTGCTGGTACAGCTTTGCATTGCGGGTCACCACACAGGGCTTTCC
>JAEDMI010000193.1 GCA_016303085.1 Acetatifactor sp. | reverse complement strand
TGAATGAGGAGATTGCGGCGGCAGGGCTGGATGTGGTGGAGAACGAGCCTTTGGAGCAATCAAATCCTTTGAGTAAGCTGAAGGACAGCAACAAGTTGATTATTACGCCGCACCTTGCATGGGCCAGCGTGGAAGCCAGAACCCGCTGCGTTCAGGAAGCCCATGAAAATATTGCAGCATTCCTCCGAGGGGAGTGCAGGAACGTGGTGAACCCTTAAGAAAGACTTCATTTTTTCTTAAACTCCGCAACCTTGACAAGCTCCCGGTTTCATAGTAGAGTTACAGCGTGACAGTCATCGGGTGTTCGTTCCGGCTTTTCGCAGTTACAGGATGTCCGGAAACAGACATGAGATGTTATTGCAGAGGAATGGAGAATATCAATGATAGACAAGATAAAAGAACTCTGGAAAAAGTATGAGGAAATTATTTCCTATCTGATTGTGGGCGGAATGACCACGGTTGTTGCCTGGGCGGCAATGTTTTTGGTAAACTGGATAGCATTCGGTAATCCGCTGTATCCCACTTCCTTCCAGAACATTGTATTGAGTGTGGTCAACTGGACCGCAGGAGTTATCTTTGCTTACTTTACCAACCGCAGATTTGTATTTAAAAGCCACGCGTCTATGCTGCAGGAGATTCCTAAGTTTGTGCTCTCCAGAGTTTTTACGTTGGTGCTTGATTTGGTAATCAGACAGATTTTCGGACTGATGGGTATCAATGTATATGTGACAACAGTCGTTTCTGCCGTGCTGGTCATCATCGGAAACTATATTTTCAGCAAGCTGTTTGTGTTCAACAAAAAGAAAGTGGTGGCGCAGGACAGCGAAAACAGCGACGCAAACACGCAAGACTGAGAAACAGAAGAGAAATAGAAGAAATATAGATTCCATACAAGAGGAAGATGGAAGTAAAGAAGGAGGACAGCCGGATTGGGCAGTCCTCCTTTTAGATTAAACTACCTGATGGTTTGCAAAGGATTTCATGGAGAGCAATGCGCTGATTGAAAGGGCAATAACGGATATGGGTACAACCAGCCACATCAGATTTACCTCTCCGCTGCCTAAGGCAAGTCTGTCGAAGGAGAACAGACCTTGCAGCTGCATCTGGTTGATGGGCAGAAGGGAACCGATATATTTCGTAAGCTTACATATAGATAACGTACCATAAGGTGAAAAGGTTTGGTTGGAAATAAAAATACCTATCCTGTATGACCACAGGATAGGCGGTGTCCGTAAGGATATATACCATTTTAAGCTTAAATATTTTTTACCAGTTCCCTCACCAGGGCGGCGGAGTGCTTTGCGGCAGCAGCCTCGAAGGTGGGATAGTCCATTTCGGCACTGTTGTCGGCCTTATCGGAAATGGCTCGTATAATGACAAAGGGAACATGATTCAGATATGCGCCGTGAGCGATGGAAGCGCCTTCCATTTCGGCACAGTCTCCATGAAATTCCTGAATCAGCTTTTCCTTGATTTCATTTTCCGAGATAAACTGATCACCGCTCACAACACGCCCCGGAATGGCATGGATGTCGGGGTTTACCTTTCTGCAGGCTTCCAGAGCCAGGGTAATCAGATGTTCATCCGCCGGAAATTCTCTCAGGCCCAACTGCGGTACTTCGCCTAACTTGTATCCGAAGATTGTCACGTCAACATCATGATGCAGGGCATCTTTGGAAACCAGAATGTCCCCGATGTCCAGCTTGGCATTGAGAGAGCCTGCTACACCTGTGTTGATGATATGTGTTACATGAAAAATGTCAACCAGTATCTGTGTACAGAGGGCGGCATTCACCTTGCCGACGCCACTGCGGACGATAACGACGTTGGCACCGTTCAAGGTTCCCTCATAGAAATCCATATTTGCCTTTTTTTCAATTTTTGAGACAGACATTTCTGACTTTAATGTTTCCACCTCGAGCTCCATAGCGCCGATAATTCCGATTTTGTTCATATTGAATTCTTACCTTCCTTAGAGAGTCTTTCCTACTGCGGATAAATCAGTCTGCTGTCGTCAATGTGATAAAGCACATTATCCAGATACCGCTTTGCCAGCAAATTTGCCATTCCCAGGTTCATATCCAGATAGTTGCCGCAGTCTTTTGGCGAAGCACCGGGCACTTCATCCTTGTAATCCCGAATAAACTCATACATTTCAATCATTAACGGAACGATATCCCGGGAAGAATAGTCACCCGCCAGAAGAAGATAAAACCCGGTGCGGCAGCCCATGGGACCGAAGTAAATCGTCTTGTCCTTGTAAACAGGATGATTCCGCAAAAAGGTTGCACCAAGGTGCTCGATGGTATGCACTTCAGCAGTGTTCATGACAGGCTCCTCGTTGGGGCTTGTCATGCGTAAATCAAAGGTAGTGATAATTTCTGCGCCTACGGTGTCCTTTCGGGATACATATACACCGGGCTGTAACTTGATATGATCGATAGTAAAGCTTGCAATTTTTTCCATTTATTTTCTATGCCTTTCCTACATAGTTCTTCCCGCGTGGGGATAGGCTTGTGTTTCAATTTGACAGTTGGCTTAACCTGCTCTCAAAAACATCTCTGGCAAGGGGCTTGTCGAAGAGGAACCCCTGTACATAATAGCATTTATTCTCCTTCAGCAGCCTGACCTGATCCGGAGATTCCACACCCTCTACAATGCAACGGATTCCCATTTCCTGTGCCATGGCGATAATGTGCTTCAGCATGACGTGATTTTGCTCCGGTGCATCCGGCTTTTCCGCAAGAAAGCTTCTGTCTATCTTGAGAATATCCCAAGGCAGTTCACGCAAAAGATTCAGGGAAGAATAGCCGATACCAAAATCATCGATGGCAGTGCTGATGCCCTGTTTCTGTAAACCGTAAACAATACGCTTCAAATCCCGGAAACTGACGTCTGTGGTGGTCTCGGTAAGCTCGATTTCAATGTACTCATGCGGTATCCTGTATTTATCTATTATGTCCAATATATCCTGTAGCAGATTCATATCACCGAAATGACATCTGGAAAGATTGACGGAAACCTTTACTACGGGAGTCCCTTCCTTCAGCCATTTCTGAATGTCCATACAAACATGCTCCAGCATATAAAAGTCCAGCGCACAGATTGCCTTACTTTGCTCCAGGATAGGAATAAAGCGCCCCGGCATAATCATGGTACCGTCATGGAACCATCGGCAAAGAGCCTCCGCACCTATTACCTTGTTTTCCTTTATATCATACTTGGGCTGATAATATACCTGAAACTCCTGCTTTCGGATGGCTTCCGGAAACAAATCCTGAATAATTTTGGACTCGTTGACACGCTGCTTTAACTGCTCATCATAGAACACAAAGGATTCCTTTGAGAGGTTTCTGGCAATATTTGATGCGGCACTGATACAGTCCATAATGTCCGTTGCAGCCTTGCAGTCCTCAGGAATCATATAATAACCTGCAGCGGCAGAAATAACAAGCCTTGGGCGGGTTATGTCGTCAACAGTGATTTCCGTTCCGCTAAAGTGATCCATGACATAATTAAGATGGCTTTTCAGAAAGAACGTTACAAAGTTGTCGCCGCCTACACGACACACAATTTCATCCTCGCAAAAGTCCGAGGATAGCTGTTGAATGAAAGAAAGCATAATTTCTGTACCGCGTTCCCTGCCTACCTGTTGATTGACAGCGGAGAAATGGGTCAGATTGAAAAATGCGGCAGCAAAATCGCCGATGCGCCCCTGTGCAATGATTTGCCCCATATGCTTTATAAAGTATGTGAGATTGTGTATTTTTAGATCCTGATCGTAAAAAGTCATAAATTCTGCCAGACGCATGGTACGGATTCGGCCATGGAAGGCAAAAATTGTTTTTTCAAGTACACGAAGTTTTTCCAACTCTTCGTTTGTCCAGGCGGCACAATCTGCCGGTTGATAGAAGGTATAATATACTACATTTCCGGCACCGGTCATTTCTCTCTGCTGAAAAAAACGGGTCATGTCAGGTTCCCCGTTGCGGTACAGAATGAGACTGTTTCCGTTTTTTTGCCGCTCGTCCAAAGGAGTTTCGTAAAAGTCTAGTTTTGCAAGAGCAATGTGAAATAATCTTCCCAATTTGTCCAGTGCAATCTGCGTATCGGGATGATTTTCGGAAGGGATGGCTTCCATACGTAACAGAAAGTCATCTATGGCAATTGAATATTCATCAGTATTTATTTTCATAGGAACAGCCACCTCCTTAAGCAATCAAAGACCTTCAGATAGTTACAAATTACTCTAAATAGCGGCATTTGTCAAGGTTTGCGGGGAACTGTGGAACAATCTGCCGACACAATTCTCTTATTGTAAAATTACATAAGAAATATTAAAATAATGGAAAGTATTCGGTTTTGATACAATGAAAGTCAAATCAGAAAAAAGGGAGAAGAGAATATGAATCCTGCATCAATTATGAAACTGATGAGCGCAAAATCGCAGTTTGAAAGGAATCATCCAAAATTCATGGCGTTTGTAAAGGCAGTATTTTCCAGACCGCCGGAGGAGGGAACAGTGTTGGAAATTACGGTAACAAGGCCGGGCGAAGAGCCTGTCACTGCAAACATTAAGGTACAGCAGAGTGATTTGGAATTACTGGAAGAACTGAAGGAGCTGGGAAGACAGTAAAAATGTCATCAAATAAATAGCTAACAAAAAGGACCTCCGCAAGTAATCTTGCTCGGTCCTTTTATTGTTTGTCTATTCTACGTATAGATTAGCCGAAGTATCTCTGAAGCAGACCTTCGAATGCCTTGCCGTGTCTTGCCTCGTCACGAGCCATCTCATGTACTGTGTCATGG
>JAEDMI010000192.1 GCA_016303085.1 Acetatifactor sp. | reverse complement strand
GAACGCCACAATTAATATGCTGGCGGGTGAAGCGGCGAAGCTGAAAGATATCTCATCGCAGTTGCATGAGGAAATGAAATTTTTTAAGATGTAAGTGAAAAGTGGTGTATGTATGAGAATTGAGCGTGTGGACGAAAAGACTGTAAAATGCTTCCTGTCCAATGAGGAACTGGAGGAATACGAAATTGACTATAAGGATTTCGTGATGCGCAGCGAGAAGGCAAAGGAAGTGGTACAGGAAATCATCGAGCATGCGACGGAGGAGGTAGGTTATAAACCTCCGAAATTTGCCTTTGATTTGCAGATTATGATGGTGCCGGATCAGGGGCTTGTGCTGACGTTTTCGGAGAAGGACCCGGACGTGAGAGACGGTGAGCAGCTAATTGAGTGTCTGAAGGAAATGAAGCGTATTTTGCAGAAAACCAAGGATATTGCGGGGCAGCTTCCGACTGAGGCAAAGTCAGCGGGGGAGGCAGAAAAGTCTGAGAAGCAGGAAACTCCGGCCAGACCGGACTATGCCGTGTTTGCTTTTTCCAGCCTGCGAAACGTGATGAATTATGCAGTAGCTCTGCCGGCCAATCTACGGGTAGACAGTGAGCTTTATGAGATGGATGGATTGTATTATCTGTATCTCGGAAAGGGTCACGCGTCCTATGAGCGATACAGCAGAGCATGTATTCAGGCTTTGGAGTTTGCCGCACTGTATGCTGCAGAGGAGAGCAGGATACTACAGCTCAAGGAGCACGGTATCTGTCTGATAGCGGAGAAAGCTGTCAGAAAATTAAGAGGATGACAAAACCTTTCTCATATCTTCCGGAAGCGGGGCAGAAAATTCCATGGCAGCACCGGTGATGGGGTGAGTGAAGGAAAGACGGTAGGAATGCAACGCCTGTCTTCCGATATACTCCATATCCGGGTTGTAGAGATAGTCCCCGATTAAGGGAAAGCCCAAATATTTCATATGGATTCTGATTTGATGGGTACGGCCCGTCTCCAGTTCAAGGGAGACGAGGCTGTGCCCGTTTTTTTCTTCTAAAACATGATAATGAGTGACAGCCGTCTCTCCCTTTTCAAAGTCCACAACACGTTCAATCACGGAGCCGGGTTTCCGCCCCAGAGGAGCGTTGATGGTGCCGGAGGAAGGAGTGACCTGACCCCGGACAATGGCCAGATACCGGCGCCGGATTCCTTTGTGTTTTTCGATGAAATCCGAAGTACTCTGTTCTTGCGTTGTACGGTTAGATGTCCCTTCGGCGGTAAGCATCCGTGACAGCATTCCCGCGCTGACGTAATGCTTGGCAATGATGGTCAGACCGGAGGTATCCCTGTCCAGCCGATTGACACAGCGAAAGACAAAAGGAATTTCTTTTTGCCGGAAATACCAGGCCAGAGCATTTGCGACAGAGTTGTCATAATTATTCATGGAGGGATGAATAGGCATTCCCGCGGGTTTGTTTATCACCATGAAATCTTCGTCCTCATAGACAATGTCGAGAGGAAGCTCCACCGGCAAAATTTTTTCGGAGGATGTCTCTTCTATGATATGAATTGTGAGAAGGTCTCCGGGGTTAAGCCGGTGCGTCATATATACCGGAGCATTGTTTACCAGAACGCACTCCGCATTCTTTTTCAGTTGAATCATATTTTGGGTGGAATAACCCTTGGATTTCAGGTATTGCTTCACCGAAAAGTCCTGTTCTTTTTCTGTAATTTGATAATTCAGTGTGCGGTGCATGGTTTGCTCCTTTGCAATGTGTGGCAATATGATGGCTCGGTCTGCGACATTCCGAAAATTGCTTGCTTTACATGGACGAGCGGTTACAGCATATTTTATCACGCGGTTGTTGCTTATTGCAATTCCTTCAAAAAATGATTATCATAGACACAGTGCAATTTGACCTGAATTCCGAACAGGTAGCGTAATGTATGACCGGAAACAGATATTATGCTGAAGTGAAACGGAGGCAGTAATGAGCATCATTCCGACGGAGAACGGCTATCGATTTGAAAAATATACAAGACACGACATATGTGTCACTTTACCGGACAGCGTGGATGGACAGCCTTTGAAAATAATCGGTACAAAGGCCTTTTTGAGCTGCCGAAATGTGGAGAGACTGGTACTGCCGGACACTTTAGAGAGAGTGGAAGATTGGGCGTTTGCCCACATGAAGGGATTGGAGGAGATTGTATTTCCTGCCCGTGATATCCTGTTTGGAAAAAAGGTATTTCTCGGATGTACCTCACTGAGGAAGATTATTTTGTCAGGAGCAGAAGACCAATACGAGGGCATTCCTTATTTTCTGGCATCAGCGGCGACTCTGATGGACGATGTGCCACTGAAGCTGTCTTTGGCGGGAGATGGAGACGGGCAGTGGAGATGGCTGGAAGAATATGACAGGCTTCTGGAGCAATTTCTGGCGAGACCGGATACCTACGGCTTTGAACCTGCGTTCATCGGCTGGTTTAATGTGGAGGATGTGGATGACCAGCAGGAGGATTATATACGGGAGCAGAAGCGGAAAAAAGTGGGACTTGCGTTTCAGAGATTGCTTTATTCTGCGGGTATGACAGAGAATATGGAGAGAAAGCTGCGGGAGTATCTTCTTGGGAAAAGGGATGCTAAAATTCCGCCCTTGATTCTGGAGCAATTCAAGAACAGTCACAGCGGTTATAGCGGTAATGTGGCATATTTTAAGCTTTGGCAGAAAATCGGGGGATTTGACATATATCCCCCGGAGTATTTACTGGAGCACCTTGCGGAAGCTGACCCGGAGGTCAGAGCATTCCTGATGGAGAGCAGGCTGAACATGGAAGGTAATAGCGGTTTTTTTGAGATGCTGGAACTATAATTCCGGATTCCCTGCCTGTAGAATGAATGCGTCCAACAAATAGCTTGATAATAGATATATGTCAGACAATTTAAATTAATGAAAAAAAGATGTTGACAATAAATTAGATGCGTGGTAATATTAAGACAACTAAAGAAGAGAAACCTAACAAGACAAAGGGAGTTTATCCCGGATGAAAGAAAAAAGTTAGCAGAGTTCAATTCTTGGAAGTAGGAGGACGGTCCCATGGAGAAGATAGAGAAATAAACTGTTCAAGTGAAAATCTTGTACGAGTTTATATAGATACAATTCAAATGAGAATGTGAATTCGAAAGAAGATGATGAGATATGAAGGGCAGAGGTCCTTAGCACATAGAAAAAAACAAAAGAACAGGAGGTACAGTCCAAAGGGAAATTAATGTAATACCCCATAATTCGTGAAAGTGAAGGTGTAGACAATGAAATTACAGGAAATTCATTGAAAGCCCGGTCGAGAGGAAAAAGAATCGATCGGGCTTTTTATTTTGTAGTTCCTGACGAGCCGGATGCTTTACCCCAAGAAGCGGGTGTGGTATAATCGGTCTCGCGGGTGAGAGAAGCGGAAAAGAGGAATCTAATGGACGAGGATGTTGACGCGGTTATTGCTCTTCTGGACGGATATACTTCCGCAGGTGAGAGCAGAATCAAAGTAAATGTGGTAGAAGGGGAGGGAGAAATCCTTTCCCATCAGTATCACCACGGCAGATGTGATGTGGGAAGTCCCTGGGCCTGCGGTACGGCCTTTGATGTGTTGGAGTAGCATATGAAGAAAATTGACTGGAAAAAGCAGGTGGCAAAGAGTGTGAAAATTGCAGTGGCAGCAGCCATTTCCATAGCGGCTGCGGGGGAACTGGGATTGAAGTATTCTGCCACGGCAGGTATTATCACGGTGCTGAGCATCGGAAATACCAAAAGGGAGACCCTGAGGACGGCGGCAGAGAGAGGTCTGGCTTTTTTGTGCGCTCTGCTTCTGGCGGCAGTCTGTTTTGGACTCTTGGGCTATACCCTGCCCGGTTTTGCCGTTTATCTGCTTTTGTTTGCTTTTCTGTGCCTTTACGCAGGTTGGGGCGCAGCTATCGCTATGGATTCCGTATTGATTACTCATTTCCTTGCGGAGCAAAGCATGGCACCGAAACTCCTGCTAAATGAAATTCTTTTGTTCCTGATTGGGACGGGAATGGGAATTTTGGTAAATCTGCATCTTCACAGGAAGGAAGGGGATTTTCAGCGACTTTCCGATGAGGTGGACAGTCAGATAAAGGGGATTCTTCACCGAATGTCCCTTTGGCTTCCCAGAGAGGATAAGAGTGAATATGGTTCCGGCTGTTTCGAAAAGTTGGAAAAGGCTTTGGAGGAAGCAAGACTGTGCGCTGCGGCAAATTATAATAATTCTGTACTGGAACGAAATTCCCGGGAACTGGATTATATTGAGATGCGGGAACAGCAGAGCGTTATCCTCAAGGGCATCTATGAAAATATTAAGAGTATCGCATATTTGCCGGAGCAGGCGAAGCAGGTGGCAGAGCTGTTCGGGGAGATAGAGCGGGATTACCACAGAGAGAACACGGTGGAGGAGCTTTTGAACAGACTGGGAGAACTGTTGAAAGAGATGAAACAGCAGGAACTTCCCGGAAGCAGAGAAGAATTCGAGGCCAGAGCCATTTTGTTTTATATTTTGATGCAGACGGAAAGCTTCTTAAAGTTAAAGCGGGATTATATGTTGCGGAACGGCTTCTTGTGATAAAATAGATGCATCTATAGGAAACGTCAGTGAACTTATCAAATGGAGGAGTCGGTTATGAGGTATTTTCTGGAAAATGAGCAGATTAAGGTAGAGATTGAGAGCTTTGGTGCGGAATTGAAATCTTTGGTAAATAAGGCTACGGGACAGGAATACATGTGGGAGGCTGACCCGTCATATTGGGGCAAGACCTCACCTGTTTTGTTCCCTTTTATCGG
>JAEDMI010000191.1 GCA_016303085.1 Acetatifactor sp. | reverse complement strand
CGTGGGACACCTGACTTCGGATGCGGATACAGGTGAGGACAAAATGCTGAAAGGGGCAAAGAGAGAGCATAAGACGGTGATGGAGATTGCAAAATTCTACACGGACGCTTTCTTTGACGATTGCAAAAAGTTGAACATCAAGGTTCCCGATGTGGTAGAGCCTGCCACCAACTGCATCCCGGAGTTTATTCATATGATTGAGGTGCTGCTGGAAAAGGGTTTTGCATATGAAGCAGGCGGAAATATTTATTTTGACACATCAAGGCTGAAGGATTACTATGTGTTCTCCAATCAGAGCGAGAAGGAACTGCTGGTAGGTGTGCGCGATGATGTGGACGAAGATGAAAACAAGAGAAACAAGAGCGATTTTGTGCTTTGGTTTACCAAGTCCAAGTTTGAAGATCAGGAATTAAAGTGGGAGAGCCCATGGGGACTGGGCTATCCCGGTTGGCACATTGAGTGTTCCTGTATCAGTATGAAGCACCTGGGTGAGTATATGGACATTCATTGCGGCGGCGTGGATAATATTTTTCCTCACCATACCAACGAGGTGGCTCAGAGTGAATCTTATCTGGGTCATAAATGGTGCAATTACTGGTTCCATGTGCATCACCTGAACGACAAGTCCGGTAAGATGAGCAAGTCCAAGGGTGATTTTCTGACTGTTTCCCTGCTGGAGTCCAAGGGCTATAACCCTGTGGTTTACCGTATGTTCTGCCTGCAGTCCCACTATCGCAAGCCGCTGGAGTTCTCCTATGAGGTATTGGACAACATGAGTGCGGCTTACGACAAGCTGGTAAAGAAAATCGGAACATTGAAGGCAGACGGAGAGATTGATAAAGCACAGTTTGAAGAGTACAGGGGAAAATTTGAGGCGGCGCTCTGCGATGATTTGAATTCTTCCATGGCAATCACAGTACTCTATGATATGTTGAAGGCAGATATCTCGGATGCCACAAAGTATGCCCTTGCAGAGAGCTTTGATCAGGTGCTTTCTCTGGATTTGACTACAGCTCACGCCGCAAAGGAAGCCGGAGCAAAAGTGGATGCGGAGTTGGAGGCTTATGTACTGGCAAAGATTGAAGAGAGAAAGAGTGCCAAGAAAGAGAAGGATTTTGCAAAGGCAGATGCCATCAGGGCAGAACTTCTGGAAAAAGGCATTGTCATTGAAGATACGCGAGAGGGTGTAAAATGGAAGAAAGCGTAAATAGGAGAGATCCCAACGGTTTTCTGGCGGCTGTGCAGGAGACATTTCCCGGGAAGCGTCAGGATATCAGAGGGTATTCGCCTCTGACACTGGCTTATATCGGAGATGCGGTCTATGATTTGATTATCCGCACGGTGGTGGTGGAACAGGCAAACCGTCCCGCCAACGCCCTGCACCATATCACGGTAAAATACGTCAGTGCCGGAGCCCAGGCGAAGATTGTGGAGGCGCTGATGGACAGATTTTCGGAGGAGGAGCTGGCTGTGTACCGTCGGGGAAAAAATTCCAAGCCCCACACCACGGCTAAGAATGCTTCCGTGGCAGATTACATGAAGGCCACCGGTTTTGAGGCAGTGCTGGGGTATCTGTATCTAACCGACAACATGGAACGTGCTCTGGAACTGGTGAAGGAGGGCATAGCGGCTGCGGGGATAGGAGATACCGACCGTTTATAGCCCGATTGCAAAGTATAAATGAACGGACCGGGTTTTTTGAAGCAGCTAAGAGGTATAGAAACGAGGAAAAGAAATGGCATATGAAGAGTTTACCATAGAGGGGCGCAACGCCGTTATCGAGGCTTTCCGCTCCGGCAAGACAATAGATAAGCTTTATATTCTGGACGGCTGTCAGGATGGCCCCATTATGACAATTAAGCGGGAGGCGAAGAAGCAGGACACACTGATTAAGTTTGTTACGAAGGAACGTCTGGATCAGATGTCGGACACCGGAAAACATCAGGGAGTTATCGCAACGGCTGCCGCCTATGAGTACGCCGAGGTGGAGGATATTTTGCGGGCAGCAAGGGAAAAGGGAGAACCGCCCTTTGTATTTCTGCTGGATAACATTGAGGATCCCCATAATCTGGGCGCGATAATCCGTACCGCAAATCTGGCGGGAGCACATGGGGTAATTATCCCCAAGAATCGGGCTGTGGGACTGACGGCTACTGTGGCAAGAACCTCAGCGGGAGCTTTGAATTATACGCCGGTGGCAAAGGTGACAAACCTTGCCAAGACCATTGATGAACTGAAGAAGGAGGGCATGTGGTTCGTCTGCGCGGATATGGGAGGGACAACCATGTATCAGCTTGACTTAAAAGGGTCCATCGGTCTTGTCATCGGAAACGAAGGCGAGGGTGTAGGCAGGCTGGTGAAGGAAAAGTGTGACATGATTGCCTCCATCCCCATGAAGGGAGATATCGATTCCCTGAATGCTTCTGTGGCGGCGGGTGTGTTGGCTTATGAGATTGTCCGTCAGAGATTGCAGGGATGATGTTGCAGGGAAGGTGAAGCCGGAAGAGCGGCAGAATGAGAGGAATCATGGCAGGAAGATATTCCGATTATGAACAGTGCACCGACGATGAACTGATTGACAGACTCCGCCGGGGAGAAGAGTCCATCATGGACTATATATGTGACAAATATAAAAATCTGGTGCGCAGCAAGGCCAAGTCTATGTTTATTCTGGGCGCTGACAATGATGATCTGATTCAGGAGGGCATGATTGGACTTTTCAAGGCGGTCAGGGATTATGATATGGGTCGTGATGCAAGTTTTTATACTTTTGCGGAGCTTTGTATCAGCAGACAGATGTATACTGCCGTTCAGGCTTCCAAGAGGCAAAAACATCAGCCGCTAAATACTTATGTGTCACTGGACACCGGAAATTCCTCCGGTGACGGGGATGAAAAAGAAGGATTGAATCTGGGGGAACTTCTGGCAGACAGGGCAGAACTGAGCCCGGAGGAATTATTTTTAGACAAGGAGCGTGTCGCTTATCTGGAGAAAACCATCGAGGAGGAACTCAGTGAGTTCGAGCGCCAGGTGCTTGACCTGTACATGACAGGCATGAGCTATACCCAGATTGCAAGAGTGCTGGGGCGGGATGAGAAAGCAACAGACAACGCATTGCAGCGGTTGAAGGCAAAAATTAAGAAAATGTTGTAAGAGGAGTGGAGGAAAGTGCGAGGGTATAAAAAGTGGCTTATTGCTGTAGCAGCTTTGGCGATGATGATTGTGCTCGTTGTTTTGAGGAGCATTTGGGCACCGCACTACTATATTACCCAGTATGCGGATGATACGGGAATACAGGCAATGTTTTATACCATTGAATCCGATAGAGGTGATTTAATTGTGATTGATGGCGGAAATGCCGGAAACGCAGATTATGTCAGGAGTGTAATTGAAGAAAAAGGCGGTCATGTGGACGCATGGTTTTTGACTCATCCCCATCCTGACCATATCGGAGCCTTCAATATACTGTGGGATGAAATACAGGATAAGATAGATGTGATTTACGCTTCGGATATAGATTACGCAGCGTATTACAGCAAAGCACAGGAGTGGGATGATATCGCAAGCTACGATACCTTTCTGAACTATATGTCGGAGTCGGATAAGCTGGTCTATTTGCACACCGGAGATAAGCTGAAAGTATGCGGCCTACGTTTCAAAATTCTACATTCCTATGAAGGGTTTGTAGATGAGACCAGTAATGACATATGCAATAATGGTAGCCTGATGATGCGGGTTACAAATCAAAAGGAATCTATGCTGTTCTGTGCGGATATAGGAGTCGGTATGTCGGAAAAGATTATTTCGCAGTTTCCTGAAGATATTAAGTGTGACTATATCCAGATGGGGCATCACGGAAACGGCGGGCTTTCCGAAGCTTTTTACAGGCTGGCTGCCCCTCGCGTAGCTTTTTTTGACGCACCGGAATGGCTGATGAACCCGGAGGAAGGTAATAGCTATACCACACTGGCAAACAGACAGCTGATGGAAAGCCTGGGAGCAGAGATATATTATTATGCCACAGCTCCTAACAGAATCGAACTCAATTAAGCATTTAGCAACGGTTTTACGGGTGTTCCCGTGAAACCGTTTTTTTATATTTATTTTAGAAATTGCTAACTTTTCTCATATTGACTTTGTCCTATCTGCGGCATATAATCAACAAAGCACAAAACCGACCGGCTGGTCGGACGGCATACAGATGACAGGAGAAGCAGACAGATGATTTCTAAATTCAGTGTAAAAAAACCATATACAGTGTTGGTGGGTGTTGTTATGGCAATTATTTTGGGAGTGGTATCTTTTACCAGAATGACAGCGGATTTGCTGCCGAATATCAGCCTTCCCTATGTGCTTGTCATGACTACATATCCCGGTGCAAGCCCGGAGACGGTGGAGATGGCAGTGACTCAGCCGGTGGAATCGGCTATGGCAACGGTGAGCAATATCGAGAGTATCAGATCCGTGTCCGGTGAGAATTATTCCATGGTTATACTGGAGTTTTCGCAGACAGCGGATATGAATGCCGTTTCTCTGGAAATCAGGGAGAGCCTTGACCAGATAAAGAGCTATTGGGATGATTCCGTGGGAAATCCCATTATTATGAAAATGAATCCCGACATGTTGCCTGTTATGATTGCAGCGGTTGGTATGGAAGGCATGGACAACGCGGAAATCAGTACCTATGTACAGGAAGCAGTGGTTCCTGAATTGGAGAGTATTGAGGGTGTTGCCAGTGTCAGCGCTACAGGACTTTTGGAGGAAAGTGTCAATGTCATTATCCGGCAGGAAAAAATAGATGCCGTCAATGAAACGGTTTATGCTGCCATTGATGACAAAATGGCCGAAGCAGAGCAGGAACTTGCGGATGGGCGCAAGGAGTTGGAGGAT
>JAEDMI010000190.1 GCA_016303085.1 Acetatifactor sp. | reverse complement strand
AGAGACTTGAAGCCCTCAGCGTTGATAGCGGAGAAATGTACGAATACTTCCTCGCCGGTAGCTTCATTGGTGATGAAACCATAACCCTTCTGTGCGTTAAACCACTTAACTGTACCGTTGTTCATTTTGGTACCTCCTTATGAATTTGGGACACTGCCCTTTTTTGTGAAGTATTTCAAACGTAGGACAAAAAAATCACATATTTTTGTAAATCATCCTAAAGAAAAGTAAAATGACTTACAAAAATATGTGAATTCAATGACTTTCATTTAGAATACACCTAAAGTCTAGCATTTTGAAGGTTTAATGTCAATATTTTTTGAATATATTCTTCTGTTTTTTTGAATATTAGGGGACGTTGTTTCTGTCACGAAGAGAGCCCTTTGCCACGATAACAGACTAAGGTGTGGAACACCGCTGACGTATCGTGGCAAAAGAAACGTCCCTGATTTCTGAAATGAATTGCGAAGATGCTTTGGAAATGTTACAATACTTTCAATTCATCTTTTTTTTTGCGCAGTCATGGCCACCACCCGGTAAAATTCCGGTATCTGCCGGAGTTTTGAATACGCTTCTTGACCTCCAAGGAAAGCCGATTGGAAAATCTGTGAAATATATTGGCGGCGGGGAATGAAGTAATAATAACAAAGGATAATGTGGAATGAAAAAGGTAATTACATTTATTAGAGAGAATATTTTACGGGAAAAAGTCTTTTTCGGTATTTTTAATATATTGGTTTTGTTTATGTTTGCAGTTTTGTTGCACTATGGATTGGAAATGACAGGCATAGATAATTTCCGGAATTACTGGGATGAACATATTTATCTGGCAAAAGAATCTGTTATCAAGAATATTGTTGTTTTGCTGATTAGTGTGTTGCTCACGTTTTTTGTTGGGAAATTATCCGTTTTTATGAGAAATAAGCGAGTTCGAGGGATTGTACTGATGGTTTCCTGTGTTTTGATGAGCGCAGGAAGTATTTTTTGGGTATGCGGGCTGCATTCGGTTCCGGTAGGCGATCAAAAAATAGTCTTTGATTTTGCCTCTGTTTTTAATAATGGAGAGTATTATGGCCTGGAAAGGGGCCAGTATATTGCAATTTATCCGCAACAGCTGGGGTTAGTGACTCTTTTGCGTCCTTTTGTGAAACTGGTGGGGGACAATAATTATTTTGCTTTTCAGTTAATGGTTGCTTTATTGGTATGGCTGATTCCTTTTGCCGGTACTATGATTGTGAGAATGATTTCACAGGACAATCCCCGTGTTGAATTGTTCTATCAGGTATTTGTATTGACATGCTTTCCGATTTACGGATATACGGCGTTTGTTTACGGTGATTTGATTGCCCTTCCCTTTGTGATGCTGGGGATATGGGGATATTTATCGTGTATGAAAAAATTTCGGGTATGGAAGCTTGTGTGCCTGGCTTTGACTATGGGATTGGCAGTGACGCTTAAAACAAATATGCTGATTGTTATGGTGGCAATGATTTTAGTGGCAATCATTCAGTTTATTGTGGGGAATGGGAAGAAAAACTTATGGATTGCCGCAGCAACGGGGATGGGAGTGTTGCTTTTTTCCCTTTCTGTGAAAGCAATATATGCTCCCCACTATGAGGAGGGGGCAGAAGGAATTCCCGCCAGCTCCTGGATTGCCATGGGATTAAGTGACAATGAACAGGGCCCTGGATGGTATAATATATACGCGTTGGATATGTTTTATCGTGCGGATTATGATGCAGGACTTGCAGATGAAATTGCCAGACAGGATATTCGTGACAGATTAGCAGCCTACCTAGCTAACCCGGAATATATGGTGGATTTTTTCTCGAGAAAAATGAATACCCAGTGGAATGCGCCCATGTATCAAAGTGTTGTGATGGTGAATCAGCAGATTGTGAAAGAGCAGAATAAAGTAATTCATGAAATCTGCTATAGGGGAACGCTGGGGAAAATGATCGAAAAGTACATGAAGGCGTATCAATTGCTAATGTACGCCGGTATTTTGTTCCTTATGATTTCCGGATGGAACCGTGAGAATCACTTGGAGGATTATGTTCTTCTGGTTGCGGTTTTTGGAGGGTTCCTGTTTACCATGATTTGGGAGGCAAAAACCAGATATGCCTTCCCTTATCTTGTAATGATGATTCCATATATGGCTATGGGTGTGAATCGTATGGCTGAAGTACCGGAGCGATGGAAGAAGAGGCATAGGAAGGAAGTTGCCCCGGAATAAATGCACTGATTATAGAAGGAAAGGAAATCGGTTTGATTGTAGAAGTATGATAGAAAAGATGATGAATGGCCTAAAGAAGGATGGCCTGAAAAACAATAAATGGATAAGAAGAGCGGTTGTATGTATATGGTCATATTTGTGTGTCCTTTCCTTCAGCAGGATTATTATGCTTCATGGTCAGGCGGATATTTTTTGGGGATGGAAGTATTTTGGTTATAATATCGAATCGGTTCTCTTGTTTGGAGTAACGGTTTGGCTTTTGAATCGTTTCCTTTTGGCTTCGGATAGAAGAATGAAGGTTGTTTCAATGGTGGGTGGATTCCTTCTCTCACTGTCGATTGTCTATGGAGCGTATGCTCATTATGTAAACGATATTTTTGTAAGCACAGCCCAAACGATTCTGCAATTTCTAATGGTGCTTGGGATGCTGGCATTAACGATGCCAATATTCAGGGAATTATTGGCTCTGTTGGTGAAAGCGGAGCAATGGTTTTCGGCACAGGATGACAGCAAAAGGGTAAAGGGAACACGTCCCGGGTTGTTTTTCCTGATCATGTGGGGCACCATCTTTGCGGCGTACATTCCGCTGTTTCTGGCATTCTGGCCCGGCAATTTTGTGTTTGATGCAAGGTATCAACTGCAAAATGTGGTAGAAGGATATTATACCACCCATCATCCGCTGATTCATACTCTGTTAATGGGGAAGGCGTATCAGTTTGGTCAGAAAATCGGAAATGTATCGGCGGGATATCAGATATATACGTTGATTCAGATGTTGATTCTGAGCAGCTCCTTTGCGTATTCCCTGTTGTACTTCTATAAGAAAAAGGGAAAGACTGTTTTTCTTGTATTTTCCTGGTTGTTTTTTGCTTTATTTCCCATGAATGCCCTGTTCTCCATATCGGCTACGAAGGATGTTTTGTGTGCGGCTTTTTTCCTGTACTTTATTGTTTTTCTGGCAAGGCTTCTTGTGGATAAGGAGAAGTTTGGGATTTTGTCTTATATTGGAATGATAAGCAGTGGAGTTCTGGTATCGCTGTTTCGAAATAATGTTCCTTATGCAATTTTGGTCACAGCCATTTTTCTCGTGATTTTTGTGAAAGGCTGGAAGGAAAAGGGGAAGATTGTTCTTATTGTGTGTGCAATCCTGCTTTGCACCAAGGGAATTAATCATGGATTGATATCGTACACGAATGCAAAAGAAGCCCAGCCCTACAGAGAATCCCTGAGTGTGCCGCTGCAGGGCCTTGCCAGAGTGGCAAGCTATAGAAGGGATGAACTGGACCAAGGGCTGTATGATGAAATATGTCTTTATATTCCGGAGGGGAATATACCTTCCTATAATCCCTATTGTGCGGATCCAATCAAGGGTGAGGCAGATGAAAAGCTGCTAAAATCAAATCTGTTCAATTTCCTAAAGCTCTGGTTGAAGGTGGGAGTGCAATTCCCGGATGAGTATGTGGAAAGCTTTGTGACCAATACCATGGGATACTGGTATCCGTTAAACCAGGGCATATATGTATCGGCGGATATTTCTTTGTACCATACCTTGATCTATGGCTGTGAAGAACAGATTGAAAAGCGCAACTACTGTAAATGGGCCAATCAATTCTACTCGGATTTGTTCTGGACCACAGAGTATCATTATGTTCCTATTCTGGGGTATTTTTTCCGGAATGCTCCGTATATTTGGATGATGGTATTGTATATTCTTTGGAATATATATCGGAAAAAGAAGGAAAAGCTATTGCTGGTTTTATTGCCTGTCTTTTATTTCGGCACCTGCCTGTTGGGCCCCATGGCTGCTCTACGGTATGTATACAGCCTGATCGTTTGTGTCCCGTTTTTCGCGGGGACGCTGTTTCTGCCACGAAGAGAGCCCTTTGCCACGATAACAGACTAAGGTGAGCTTCGTTTTCTAAGGGATAAAATGAGAATTACCATGACTGGGTATTTATGGACAGAAAAAAAGTGTGGCAGGATCTTCATCCCGTCACACTTTTTTACTTTAATAGCACCACTATCTACTTTACATTTTTTATTATTCCACCACAAATCTAAGTGCTTCAAGCACTTCTTCCAAACCTGATTCGCTATATTTCATATGGTTATATGCGAAAGTAAACACTACATCTGAAGCAAGCTGGATTACTCCTTCACTAATAAACACATCACCTGTCTCTTTATCGACAAAGTGATATTTATGTATCGTACGTCCTGCAAGCTGAATTTCTTCTTGTGAACCAAGTTCCAAATAATCATTCCATTCAAGAATATTATTTGCATATTCTTCAGGCGTAGCAGCATCATCTACTGAAAAATAACACACATCATGGTTTTTATCATAAATATAAATCGACGACGAAACTTCACTATCAACTTCCCAGAAGATATCAGTATTCGTATCAATATATCAATATGCTCTGCGATATTGGCAACGGCACAATGAACGTCATGTATATCAACGAGTGCCGCCCTCTTGCGAAAAAGTGCTTCACCGAAAAGTACGGCACCAATCAGTGTATGCTTGCCGTGCGTGAAAATCTGATGAAGCAGTTTGGAGTGTCTGTGGATGAAACCGTCCTTGAGCGTGTGATCCGTCACGGCACGGCGGACATCAGCCAGCGTTGACTGAGCAGCCTACCATTCACGAGGGTGTGGTTGCCCGTGCGTTGGAGAAAA
>JAEDMI010000189.1 GCA_016303085.1 Acetatifactor sp. | reverse complement strand
CTAAGGATCTTGTGGTAGCAATACCGTGTGGGTTCAAGTCCCATCTTCCGCATTAATTTATGGATACGATAAATACAGCAAAAATGCCGTATTTATCGTATTTTTTTGTGCTTTGGCGTGTAACAAAATGTGGTGTAAAAATGTTTACACTTTTTTACACTCTTCCTTTGGTACAGAATTTAGAGTCTTTTCAAGCTCATTTCGCTTCTGCTCGTCCGAATAGCGGGAGAAACAATAGTGCTTGATATAGGTCTGCACGTCCCGGTGTCCGCTAAACTGCATGGCATCAGTTTCTTTACCAAGCGGCAGACCGGCGGTCTGATGACCCGTGTGTCCGATGACGCGGATGAGATATCCGGCTTTTTTATTGATGGAATCCCGTATTTCTTTATCAATGTGGGAACCATCATTGCAACCTGTGTGATTATGTTTATTTTAAGCCCTATATTGGCTTTGGCATCTATTATTCTGATGCCGATTCTGTTCTTTATCAGCTATCAGTTGCTACCAAGATTGTGGCATTTTTACGGCAAGCGTCACCGCGCCAACCGACGCCTGAACAGTCAGATGAACGAGAATTTTACCGGTGCCCGCGTAGTGAAGGCATTCGGACAGGAAGAGCAGGAGATGAACCGCTTTACAAAAAACAACGGACGTGTCAGGGACGCGGAGCTGGATGTGGCAAGATTTGACTGTCAGTTCTCTGCTTTATACTATCTGGTGGAAGATTTCCTGACTTTTCTGGTTTGGGCGGTAGGCGCTGCGTTGATTATCTGTGGCTCCGACATGGAACTGGGTCTGTTGATTACATTTTCCGGGTATGTAGGGCAGTTGAAGTGGCCTCTGGAATTCATGTCCAGAATTTTCCGCTGGTATACCAATGCCATGAACTCCGCACAGCGTATGTTTGAGATTATTGATGCGGTGCCCGAGGTGAAGGAAGTACCTGAACCGGTGCGCCCCGACAGCTTCCGCGGAGAGATTGAACTGAAGCATGTTACCTTCGGATATGAACCCAATAAGCCCATCTTGAAGGATGTGAGCTTTCGGGTGGAGGCCGGTGAGGTGCTAGGTATTGTGGGCCGCTCCGGCGCAGGAAAATCTACTTTGGTAAACCTGATCTCACGCCTGTATGACGCGGGAGAGGGAGAAGTGCTGGTGGACGGCATCAATGTGAAGCAGTACGGCTTCCGGGAGCTTCGGAAGAACGTGGCGATGGTGTCCCAGGAGACTTATATTTTCATGGGTACGGTGGCGGAGAATATCGCCTATGCAAGACCGGATGCCACCAGAGAGGAGATTATCAGGGCTGCGGTACAAGCCAGTGCTCACGACTTTATCTGCAAGATGCCCCAGGGATATGACACGATTCTCGGCCCGTCAAACAGGGCTTTGTCCGGTGGAGAGAAGCAGCGTATTTCGATTGCCAGAGCCATTCTGGCAGACCCGAAGATATTGATTCTGGACGAGGCTACCTCAGCCGTGGACACGGAGACAGAGCTTGCCATCCAGAAATCTTTGGAGCGGCTGGAGAAGGGTAGGACGGTGTTGTCCATTGCCCACAGGCTGTCTACCCTCCGCAACGCCACACATTTGATTGTAATTGATGACGGACGGGTAACGGAGGCGGGAACCCACGCGGAACTGATGGCGAAGAAGGGAACCTTTTACAAATTAAGCGAGTTACAGACCAAGGCGCTGGCCATGCGGGGCGTAGAGTGAGATATTTAGGTAATGATGAAAGGAGATATCATGGAAGAGAATAGAGAGTATGAAATGCCGGATTTGCTGGATTTGCAGGAGTTCGATGAGGAGGCACTGAAAAAGGAGTCGGAAGAGGTGCTGGAGATGCGGCTTCTCACCTCCGAAAACGCAATGTTCAGCCGCACGGAGGGCGGATTTCTGGCATTGAAATTCGGGGATAAGGAGTATGAGCGTGTGGGCGTGTATCTGACCTTTCCGCTGACCAACCCCGATGAGTTTATCTCCATCCGTGAGGCGGATGAGAAGGCAAAGGAAATCGGTATTATCCGTTCCATAAAGGATTTACATAAGGACGAGCAGGAGATGATTTGCGAGCAGGTGAGACTGCGCTATTTTATGCCCATCATCCGCAAGGTACTGGATGTAAAGGATGAGTACGGCTACGCCTACTGGCATGTGACCACGGATTTCGGCAGTTGCCGGTTTACTACTCATATGGGCGGTGATGCCGTAGTGAATCTGGGGGAAGCCAGATATCAGGTAACAGACATCGATGGCAACAGATATGAAATACCGGATTTGTATAGTCTGACCGTTATGGAGAGAAAGAAGCTGGATCTGTTTATCTAGAGACCGATTGAAAGGTGTAGTTTTGTACCTGCATCGGGTGTTCAAAGCGCCTATCGGGTGTTCAAAGCGCCTGACGGTATGCTGGTACTGAAAGGGAATGATTAATTCTATGAAATTATTATATACATTGGAGGAGCCTCAACAGAAGGCGCTGAGTCTGCGGGAGGGTGAAAGTGTCTGGTACTGTGTGCCGGTGGATTTGGGGTTTGATAACAAGAAAAAAAGGCGGAGAGCACCTACGCGGACGCAACATGGATTGTGGTGACGGAGGAGCGTCTGGTGGTGCTTAAAGGCGATGAGAAGGCTGCGGAATATGAGCTGAAGAACTGTGAAAAAATCAAGTGCGAGCATCAGGTTTACAGCGGAATTGTGACGGTGTTCGGTAAGGATGGCAGTAAGTCCTGTGCAGCAAGGTTTTCCATGCGCCATATTGTCAGGGTGGCCTATGTGACAAGAGGAGCCCAGAATATTATCAACGCAGAAAAAGCGGGAAGGGCACTGACGAAGGAAGATCGTGTAGAGAGCCGGGAGTATGAAAAGTACTGTGAAAAGTGCGGACGCGCCTTGCCGGGAACCAGTAAATGTCCTTACTGTGACGGCAAGGCTGATATCCTGAAAAAGCTGATGTCTCTCTGCGGGGAATTTGTGGGAAAGCTGCTGCTGATTTCCCTGTTGATGGTATTTGTGGCAGCAATCAATCTGGTTTCTCCCATGGTACAGCAGAAGTTTATCGATGCGTCCCTTGCAAGCGGACAGGGAACCGTGGCAGAACTTTGGCGGTTTATCGGAATTACCTTTTTTCTGGTGGTTTCCGGAGTTTTGCTGAGTATCTTCCGATATTGGAACTGCGTAAAACTGGGAGCGTCTATCAGCATGAGCCTCCGCAGAAAACTCTATTACAAGATTCAGGTTTTGTCCCTGTCCTTTATCAACAACAGGCGTCCGGGAGAACTGATGAACCGCGTGTCGAGAGACACCAGACAGATTCGGGAGTTTATGGAGGAGGTGTTCGGAGATATGTTCTCCACCCTGCTTACCATGCTGGTATCGTTGGTGATGATGTTTGTCATCAGTTGGAAGATGACGCTTTTATCTATGGTGTTCATTGTGGTGGTATTTGTGATTACCAGAGTGTTCTGGCATCATATCAACACAATTTATCACAGACAGTGGCTGAAGTTTGACGATATGCAGAGCAATCTACAGGACATTCTGTCAGGTATGCGAATCGTGAAATCTTTCGGCCAGGAGGAGCGTGAGAGCGCCAAGTTCACGGCGAAGACAAAGGAATTTGCCGCGATTCAAAGGAAGAATGAAACATTTTGGGCAGTTTTCTTCCCTATTCTGACATTCCTGATGGGCGTGGGAACTTATATCGCAATTTACTTTGGCGGTATCCATGTGCTGAAGGGAGAGATGACGGTGGGCCAGCTGGTACAGTTCGTGACCTACAGCGGCTATCTGTATGGGCCCTTGAGCTGGATGACTCATCTGCCCCGTTCCGTGATGCAGATGATGACCAGCCTGAACAGAATTTACGATGTGCTGGATGAAGAGCCTATGCTGGCGGATAAGGCGGACTGCAAGGCATTTCCTATCCGGGGAGCCTTTACTTTTGAGGATGTATCCTTCGGTTATCAGACCTACGAGCCGGTTCTGGAAAATATCAGTTTTTCTGTGAAGCCCGGCGAGATGATTGGACTGGTAGGGGCCTCGGGGACAGGTAAATCTACGTTGATTAACCTGATTATGCGCCTGTACGACGTAGATCAGGGGCGTATTACCCTGGATGGCTGCGATTTGAGGGATATTCAGATAGAAAGTCTGCATTCACAGATTGGCGTGGTGTTGCAGGAGACCTTCCTGTTTTCGGGAAGCATTCTGGCAAACATCCGCTTTGCGAAGCAGGATGCAACACTGGAGGAGGTTATACGTGCAGCCAGAGCGGCAAATGCTCATGACTTTATCTGTAAGACACCGGACGGCTACAACACCTATGTGGGTGAGCACGGCTACAATCTGTCCGGCGGTGAGCGGCAGAGAATCGCCATAGCCAGGGCAATTTTGAACAATCCCAGAATTCTGATTCTGGATGAGGCTACTTCCGCACTGGATACGGAGAGCGAATTCCTGATTCAACAGGCGTTGGACCGCCTTGTAAAGGGCAGGACTACATTTGCCATCGCCCACAGGCTTTCCACCCTGCGGAATGCGGACAGGCTTGTGGTCATTGACAAGCATGGTGTTGCGGAAATCGGTACGCACAATGAACTCCTGGAGAAGAAGGGCATCTATTATGGTCTGGTGAATGCACAGCTGAAGATGAGCGAGACGGCATTGCCGGAGGCTGTGGCACAATGAGAAGATGAGAAAAAGGAAACAGCGGCAGAGAGAAATCCTTGCCGCTGTTGTGCACTTTTGTCATTTGTGTGTCTGCCGTTTTCTGTGTTACATTTTTTTCTTGTGCACATTTTCATTTTCTTGTGTACATTTTTCATTTGTCTCTTGCTTTTTCTCAGCGCCGTGCTAAAATAGAATTCATGGAAGCATAGCTCAGCCGGGATGAGCGTTCGCCTCACACGCGAAAGGTCAGGAGT
>JAEDMI010000188.1 GCA_016303085.1 Acetatifactor sp. | reverse complement strand
TTTCTGTGCTGACTACGGTTTTTCTGGCAAATACAGTGGATTATGGTGAATTAAAGAATAACAGACGTGACGAGAGCGTAATCTTTTCCATGCAGACATTTGTGGTGAAGTTGGCTTCCGGTGTGGCTGCTCTGATTGCTTCCGTTTGTCTTTCGGTTTTCAATTTGAGTGATGATACGGAGGCAGTGGTTGAGAATGTTGCAAGCAGTAGCGTTGTCGGACTTAGAATGACTATGACAATCATTCCCATTATCGGACTTTTAATTGCGGCAGTTTATTTTAAAAAGAAATTTATGCTGACGGAAAAAAAGGTGGAGGAAATTTCCGTACAGTTGAAAGAAAGACGAAACGCGTAGGAATGCAGAGAAAGGGCGACTAAATGATTACGGAAAAAAACGGAGTTTTTGAGTTGTGTACGGAGCATACCTCCTATCTGTTCGGTATTATGGATACGGGGCACCCGGAGCATTTGTATTACGGCAGAAAAATTCATTTTCGGGATGAGTACGCACTGCGGGAAAAGTGCGCATTTATTACCGGAAATACAGTCTGGTATGACGATGAGCACAAGAATTTGACGCTGGAAAATGTGTGTCTGGAAATGTCCTCCTACGGAAAGGGTGATATCAGGGAGCCGTTTATTGAAGTGATTCACGCAGACGGCAGCTTCACTTCGGACTTTCTCTATAAATCCTATACGATTACGGAAGAGAAGGAACCTTATCGGACACTACCCGGCTCTTACAGCGAGGATGGGCACGTGGAGCATCTTTGTGTCACATTTTGTGACAGTGGATATGATCTTGTGCTGGAGCTGCATTATTATGTTTATCCTGAATGCGATGTAATCACCCGAAGTGCAAGACTTATCAATGAAAGCGGTGAAACAGTGACGCTGAAAAGGCTGATGAGCCTGCAACTGGATTTTCCCACGTCAGAATTTGTATTTACCTCTTTTAACGGAGGCTGGGCCAGGGAGATGAAGCGGACGGATGTGCGGCTTCAGGCGGGAAAGCATGTGAATGATTCTTATGCGGGCACTTCATCCAGCCGGGCCAATCCCTTTGTCATGCTTTCCGGAGAGCATACCACGGAGGACGTGGGAGATTGTTACGGAATGAATCTGATTTACAGCGGAAATCACTGTGAGACAGCAGAGGTCAATGCCTTCGGGAAAACAAGGGTAGTAACCGGTATCAATCCCCGGTCTTTTTCTTGGACGGTAAAACCGGGAGAGGATTTTGAGGCACCGGAAGCAGTTATGACCTTTTCCCATAGAGGCTTTAACGGTATGAGCCAAAATATGCACCGCTTTGTGAGAGAACATATCGTGAGAGGCGAATGGAAAAAGAAGGTACGCCCGGTGCTGTTAAACAGCTGGGAGGCAGCCTATTTCGATATTGACGAGAAAAAGCTGTTGCACCTTGCAAAAGCAGGCAGGGATGCGGGAATTGAGCTGCTTGTCATGGACGACGGCTGGTTCGGTGAACGAAGTGACGACAGCAGGGCACTGGGGGACTGGACAGTAAACGAAAAGAAACTACCCGGGGGATTAAAGGGGCTTTGCGATAAGGTGAAGGCTTTGGGGCTTGATTTCGGTATCTGGGTAGAGCCTGAGATGGTGAACGTGCAGAGCAGACTTTACAAAGAGCATCCCGAATGGGCTATGGATATTCCGGGTATGAGTCACTCCGAAGGGCGCAATCAACGGTTGCTGGATTTGTGCAATCCGGACGTACAGAAATATGTGATAGAGGAGATGACCGGAGTATTTTCCTCTGCAGAAATTTCTTACGTGAAGTGGGATATGAACCGTATTTTTTCGGATGCCTATTCCAAATACCTTGACCGGGAAAAACAGGGAGAGGTTTTTCATCGATATGTGTGCGGTCTATACCACTGTATGGAGGAACTGACAAAGCGTTTCCCGAAAATTTTGTTTGAGGGCTGCAGTGCAGGCGGCAATCGGTTTGATCTGGGGATTCTCTGTTATTTCCCTCAGATATGGGCTAGCGACAACACAGATGCCCTATGCAGGGCAGAAATACAGAACGGCTACAGTTACGGTTACCCCATGTCAACGTTAAGCGCTCATGTATCATCCTGTCCAAATCATCAGACCCTTAGGGTCACGCCCATAGAGACCAGATTTCATGTGGCTGCCTTTGGTATCTGTGGTTACGAGTGTAATTTCTGCGACATGAAAAAAGAAGAACTGGCGGCTGTGAAGGCACAGATTGAACTGTATAAAAAGTGGCGGGAGGTATTGCAGTTCGGCGATTTTTACCGTGGGAGAAGTTTTGCCGGAGACAGTGGATACGGATATCACTCGGCAATCGGTGTCAGCACGGAAAATACCATGGAGTGGACATGTGTGGCACCGGATAAAAACAGCGCAGTGGGCATGCTATTTCAAAAACTGGTGATTCCTAACAATCCTTATGCCTGCTATCAGGCAAAGGGACTTGCGGAAGAAAAACTCTATCATTTTTACAACAGGAGCCTGAAATATAATTTGAAAAACTTCGGAGACCTTGTGAATACGGTTTCTCCGGTTCATATCAAACAGGATTCCCTGACTCACAATCTTGTGGCTAAGTTTGTGAAGATGGACGGTGAAACGGAGGACTGTCTGGTTTACGGGGATGAACTGATGTATCACGGCGTCAAGCTAAAGCAGGCTTTTGCAGGTACGGGCTACAACGAAGAAGTGAGATTTTATCAGGATTTCGGCTCCAGAATGTACTTTATGGAGAGAGAGGATGCTTGACAGAATTCCCTGATACAAGTATGATACAACTCTGAGACATATTTGGAAGAGAGAAAAGTGTGTCAAAGGGGTGGGTGTGATGTTGAGAATTCTGATTGCAGAGGATGAGGAACCTATTGCAAATCTGATAAAAATGAATCTGCGCAGAGCGGGCTATGATTGTGTCTGGGCAGCGGAGGGAGAGCGCGCGGCGGATCTGATGGATAGTGAGCATTTTGACCTTGTGCTGTTGGACATCATGCTTCCGGGCATCGACGGCTATGAACTGATGGAGTATGCCGGGACTTTGGAATTACCCGTTATCTTTTTAACTGCTCTCGGCAGTACGGAGAACAAGGTGAAGGGCTTGAAGATGGGAGCTGACGACTACCTGACCAAGCCCTTTGAAATTGTAGAACTTCTTGCCCGTGTGGAAGCAGTGCTGCGCAGATATCACAAGACAGAGGCAACCTTGGAGGTGTTTGATGTTATCATTGACACAGCATCCAGGTCTGTAACGAGAAAAGGAGAGGAGATTCCTCTCACTATGAAAGAATTTGATTTGCTGCTTCTGCTTGCGAGAAATCGGAACATCGCCCTGTACAGAGAGACTATCTATGAGACAGTCTGGGGCGGTGAATACATGGGACAGAGCAGAACGGTGGATTTACATATTCAGAGGCTGAAAAAGAAGCTTGGCTGGGACAGGGAGATTTCTGCCGTATACAAGGTGGGTTACCGACTGGAGTTGGAATAGGATGAAGTTTGCGGATAAGCTTTTTTTGGCTACAACTGCATTGCTGACGGTTATCTTTACTGCCTTCGGGATGTGGATGCTGTCCTCTAACTTTTCGAGACTGTTGGAGCGGGAGGTGGAGCGGGGCAACAGCGAAAGCAGAATGTTCCGGTTCCTGTTTGAAACAGGATATCAGTCCACAGAGGAATTCGGGCAGGATTATGCTTTGAAAAGAACGTTGGACAGCATAACAGACAGTGTGGAAAGGGATGGCAGTCATTGTTTTGTCCTGAAAGAGGACGGCAGCTGGTTATACGGAGAAGGCTACATGGATGAAAGAGCCCTTCCGGAGGCTGCAGGTGAACTTGTGGTGGCTGTGGAAGATGAAAAATCATGTGGATATGTGATAAGGAAGACAGATAGCGGATTCTTTCTGTTGAGTGTGTCTGCTATGCAGGCAGACTCCCGGATATACCTTGGTATATGCAGGGAATTGACGGACATTTATGAAATCAGGCAGGAATTGTTGGCACAATACCGCATGGCGCTTGCTTTTTTGCTGTTGCTGGGAGGAATCTGTATCTATGTACTTTCCCGGTATATCACAAGACCCATAAGCAGCCTAGGCAAAACGGCGAAGCGGATTGCAGACGGAGATTTCGGTCTTAGAAGCGGCAACCGGAGCACGGATGAAATCGGGCTGTTGGCGCGAGATTTCGACAGAATGGCTGACCGGCTTGTGGAACAGATGGAGGAAAAGGCGCTGGAAGCAAAACAGAAAGAGGATTTCACGTCCGCCTTCGCCCATGAACTGAAAACACCCCTTACCTCTATCATCGGATACGCGGATATGATGAATACCATGAAGATGAGCGAGGAGGAGCGGGCAGAGGCAACCTATTACATTTTCAGTCAGGGAAAGCGGCTGGAAAGTCTGTCTCATAAGCTGATGGATTTGGTCAGCATGGACAAAAATCCCATTGCTTTTAAGCCTGTACAGACAAAGAGGCTGGAGGAAAACATAAGAGCGACGGTACGTCCTGTCTGGGAGGAGAAAAAGATACATGGCAAGGTGGAGATGGACAAGGGTATCATTTACGGTGACGAAGAACTTTTGCTTTCACTTTTTTACAATCTGTTGGACAATGCAAGGAAAGCCACGGACAAAGGAGAAAAGGGCTTTGTCCTTCTGAAAGGAACTGCATTGAGAGACGGGGGTTACGAAGTCAAGGTGGTGGACAACGGCAGGGGAATTCCCAAAGAGGAAATCAGCCGTATAACTGAAGCTTTTTACATGGTGGATAAGTCCCGTTCCCGAAGAGAAGGCGGCGCCGGAATCGGTATGGCACTATGCCAAAAAATCATTAAGCTACATGGCGGGACATTGCAGATTGACAGCAGACCGGGAGAAGGAACCGTCATGAAGGTAGTATTTCCGCAGAAAGATAACCAAAAGAAT
>JAEDMI010000187.1 GCA_016303085.1 Acetatifactor sp. | reverse complement strand
AGTTCCACCACCCTGTCAATGGTATGCTGTACATCCTCCTCCAGTTCTCCCGGCAGTCCCAGAATCAAATCCATATTGATGTTGTCAAAGCCCACCTGTCGTGCCAGCGCATAAGCTTTCTCCACCTGTTCCACCGAGGCTTTTCTTCCGATGATATCCAGAGTCTCCTGCTTCATGGTCTGAGGGTTCACGGAAATTCTGGTAACCCCATGCCTATACAATACCCGCAGCTTCTCCTCCGTAATACTGTCGGCCCGGCCCGCCTCCACGGTAAATTCCTTCACCGTCTCAAAATCAAACAGTTCCTTCAACCTGGAAATCAGTCTGTCCAGCTGCTCCGGCTCCAGGGTGGTAGGAGTACCGCCGCCGATATAGACACTGTCCAATATTTTTTCCCTATACCTTTCTGCCACATATTCCATCTCTTTGATGAGGCAGTCTACATAGGAGTCCACCACCTTTCTGTAGCCGCCGATGGGATAGGATGTAAAGGAGCAATAAAGGCAGGTGGTAGGGCAAAAGGGAATGCCGATATAGAGGCTGTAACCGCCTTCATAATGGACGCCGGAAAGCAACCTCTTCTCTCTTTCCGCAATGTCCACGGCAAGCTCCGCCTTCTCGATACTGACCTTATGCTTTCCGTGATAATATTCGATAATCTCCTGCTTGCTTTTGCCCTCCTCCAGCATGCCGTAGGCAATCTTGGTAGGCCGGATTCCCGTGAGATTTCCCCATGGAAGCAACTTCCCGGTTTCCTGGGAAAGAACGGAATAAAGGAAGCATTTAAACCCAACCTTCACCTGCTTTGCATATTCCGCATCCCCGGCCGGACCTGATTCATAGTTCTCCCGTAGAATATCATGGGCTGATGCATCCCAGTAATAATCTCTTCCATCCACCCAAAACACTGCGCTGCTCTCCTGCATCTCCACCCGGATGCGCACCTTGTCCGAAAGCTCAGCTTTCTTCTTTTCCCTGCTCTCCGGTATTAAAACCTCCACCTGTTCCTCCGGGAAAAAGGCTTTCACCAGCGAATGGACATCATACTCAATATTCTCCTTGTTCAACTCTACAACCAACATATTTACACACATACCTTTCCCGCATCCAAGCACGCAAATTCTATCCATAAACATTCAGACACCGAAACAACAGTTTCCTGTAAAACGGAAGTCTGCCATACTCGTCCTTTTTCAGTCTCCTGCAAAAAGCCATTGCCCGCCGCAGTTCCTGCTCCGATGGTTCCTTTTCTCCAAAACTGCACTTTTCCAGTATATGTCGAAAAGCGCAAACTTCCTCTTCTTCTCCGTCCAGTCTGTGGTTATGTCCGGATACCCACAAAAGCACTCTCAAATTCCGATACAGCAAAAATATCTTTTCCCTGTTGTCAGCCCTGCAAAGTTTCCGATAACAGTTCCTTTGTGTCAGATACATTGCCGCAAAGCAGAAAAACAGGACGGCACATATCCAAGCCATACCCTTCAATACCGCCTTTGCGCCGGGGCTCAACTCCCATCTCTTCGCCACTGGCTTCCCGTTTTTCCACAATACAAAATCCGATTCCGAGTCGTCCCCTGCAACGGAACAGCTACCTGTTTCTCCGGGGTCCTTACTCTGCAACGGTTTCTCAGAGGATACCTCTTCCGCCCCAGCGTCCGGCAACTTATCCGATATGTCTTCTTTATCTTCGGGAATCCTGTCATCTTTCGGCTCTGCATCCTCCCCGCCATTGAAAGCACCGGACAGCTGCCCCGCCAGCTGCAACTGCTCCATGGTATTGTCTCCGGCAAAAGCAGCAGCTCCCGGCGTCATCTCCACCGGAATCCAGCCAACCCCGTCCAGATAGACTTCTGCCCAAGCGTGGGCCTGCCGGTCTGTAATCACTGCCGTGTAGCTTCCGTCCGCTTCTCTTTTAAAAGCATCTGTAGATACGGAATAGCCTGTAGCATATCGGGCCGGGATTCCCAGATAACGCAGCATCAGCACTGCCGAGGAGGCAAAGTGAGCGCAATACCCTTCGTGGCTCTCAAAAAGAAAATATTCTACAAAATCCTTCCCTGACGGAGGATTCCCTACCTCCAGGTTGTAGGTCGCATTCCGTCTCAGATAGGAAAGGACATCCGCCAAACTGTCGTAGAAATTGCCCCTTCTGAAACCGGACTCCTCCAAAAATGAGGTCAGTTCGGGGAGTTGGTCTGCGGGATACTCGCAGAAATTATCATATACATAGCTGCGATACCGTCTCTCTGTGTCCTCCCACTCTCCTGTCAGCTTTTCAGTCGCATCATAGTTCTCCGGTGCACTGTAGGAGAACTCATAACTGCTGCTTAGACGTTCGGCGCTACCGTCCCAGTGCACCTTATAATCCTCCGACATTCCGGCTCCGTAGGGATAAATACTGTAGCTCCCTCTCCCGCCCAATTCCTCAACACGCACATATCCCGCCCGGTCCCGCCGAAAGGCCTCGTAGGTCAGATTTACCAGTTTGCTCCCGTCCTCCGGCAGCTCCCATTTCTGGGTCCTGTAATATTTTACGAAATCGGAATCCCGATCCGGCTTCCACTCATTTCCCGCATAATCCTTTCCCACAAAGCCTCTCAGATAAACAGCGGTTTTTGGCGCTGCATCCAACGTCACCCGATAGACTTCCGCGCCCGTGTATACCGGCATCTCTTTTTCGGTAAGTTCGCCGGTAACATCTACACCTTCCTTACCGATACGCAAAATGCTGCTCTTCAATTTCGGAATCCATTCTCCGTTTATCTTCCTGTTCAGTTCTACTCTGGCCTCCAGAATTTCCTCATACCGATTATCAAAAACCGGAAGCATGAAACGGTATACCAAAGCCATGATTATTCCCGTGACCGCCATTCCCAAAAAAGCAGCCCACATTCCTGCTCTTTGGTCATCGCGGTACGCCTTTTTGATGACAACTCCGGCAAGTCCCAGCACGCAAAAAACAAGTATTCCGTTAGACGGGAAAACATCCATCCCACATGCAGCCACAAACCATACTGCATCTGCCAGGATAATAGCAATAACACGAGAACGCATAACTCCGTAGCCCAACAGAAGTATGTAAGGAATCAGGACAACCAGCAGGCTCAGAAGCGCCGCACGGCTCATTACCGCCTCATCCTGCCCCGGAGTCCAGTTCCAGATCAGCTGAATATCATATCGGGAATTCAATTTTGCCACAGCATCATTTAATCCCCATCCCAGACTGTTCAACAGTTTTTCCCGAAAGATAAGGACGCCTGCGCCATAAACTCCCACAAGAACGGCACCCCGAATCAGTAGCCGTCTCCGGTCACATTTCCTCCAAAAAAGCGTGGATAAAATGCAGACCAAAAAGATACCCCCGGAAAAGAGAACCGGCCGGGAGCGCCACACATGGTTCAACTGCAGCGCATACACCAACGCACTAACCGCCCCAAGGGTATTCACTGTTACAAGCAATATGGAAAAAAGAAGATTTTCTCTATTCTTCATAGGCACATTGCTCTCCTATATACAGTCTGCCGTCTGCCTCCAGATGGCAGCCCTGCCTCAGGGAGAGAAGTAAGTCCTCCCCTACATTCCCCACTCTCTTTATACCAATCAACTCCGAAATACAGGCGTAGAGTTCATCGCCATCCTCAATCCTGCTGCCTCGAAGCGTTCCCTCCTGCGCCCATACCACAGTAGTCCCCGCGTTCCCAAGTTCCGAAAAAAAAGCCATGACTGAGCATGCCCTGTCAAAAAAAGTATCCCTCTTTTCCGGTTCCGCCAGCAGTTCATCCGTCATATTCAAGAAAAGAGTCACGGAATTATCAGGTTCAAAATCTTTCACCTGTAATTCTTCTCCTTTAGCCGTCAGTTTCCAGTGTATACTGCGTGGACTGTCCCCCGGACGATAATCCCTGACAAAATAATCCCCGTCCTTTACTCCGCTCTGCCTGCGGAGAAGCGCCAGAATCATCGCTTTCTCATTTTCCTGCAAAGACGATATGACAGGTGTAACCAGAACTGTTGCCGTCCCGTTTGTTTTTACAGGCATAGAAAAAAGGCCCAGGCAATCATATATTTTTGCCTTTGCCACCGTAAGCTCCGCTCTGCCGCAATGCTCTGCCGGGAATTCGTATTCCATTGTTTTCTCGCAGCGGCTGCCCATTCCCTGCAACAGACACTTTTTTTTGATTGATGCTGCCCCGTAGGAGGACCATTTTACCTTCACCTGCAAAGCTGCCAACGGCAGAATACCTTTATGTATTGCCGTAACGGAAAGCCTGACATTTTCCCCCCTTGTCACAGACAAGGGAATCTTCTCTGCCTCTACCCTACAGCAGGGCACCTGCAAAAGCAGAAAGAAAAAACAGAAAAACGGAATCAGCAGTAAGATTCCCCCAATAAAGCGCAGCCCCTGAAAGGTGTAAAGCATACACAGCCAGACTGCAGCTGCCAAAATTAAAACATAAAGAATTTTTCGCCTTATCATCTCACTAATATTTTTCTCCCGGCTTTGGCTCCGGAACCTGCTCCAAAATCTCCTCCAGAATATCTGCTGCCGTTCTGCCGTTTAACCGTGCCTTTTGGTTTAGTCGGATACGGTGAATTCCGATGTCAGGCAAAGCCTTTTTCACATCTCCCGGCACCACATATTCACGGTCATTCAAAAAAGCATACGCTCTGGCCATCTTGCCAAGCGCAAGTGTTCCTCGGGGGCTTAAGCCCAATTCCAAAAACGGATGCTTTCTGGATGCATCCGCCAGCGCCACCATGTAGCGGTAAATCGTATCATGTATGTAGACTTCCTCTGATTCCCTCTGCATCTGCCGCAGCTCCGCTCCGTCCGCTACAGCGGCAATTGAATCCAAGGGTCTTTCAGTGTGCCGCCTTTTCAGCAGTGCCACCTCATCCTCCACGGACGGATACCCCATGGTAATACAAATGAGGAACCTGTCCATCTGTGCCTCCGGCAGACGCTGTGTACCGTAAGAGCCCACAGGGTTCTG
>JAEDMI010000186.1 GCA_016303085.1 Acetatifactor sp. | reverse complement strand
TGCATCTTGCCACGCTGACCTACAACGCCTACGAGAACGCCTACGGCACGCAGCGCTACGGCTGGAGCCAGCTTGGCATCAACGACCTGGACAGCAACGGTGACTATCAGATCCTGTCCGCAGCCCTCTATGACGTCCACGAGCTGACCAATGCATCCTCGGCAGACAAGCTGAAGATCAGTGTTACACTGCTGCAAAAGGCGGATAACGGTGGCTACGTGGATGTAAGCGTGCCTTTGAGCAGCTATCTGAACTCCATCACGGTCTCTCCCAAGGGGAATCCCACTGTCATCTCCACCGCTGCCGCAAGTGTGCGTGACGGTGCGGCGGAATTTAGGATTGACGATACCGGCTTCAACAGCAGCGTCCCCATTGAGATCGAGGTGGACATGGATGTGATCACAGGCGCAGCGTTTGAAAAGGCAGGCTTGACCTACGCCAACTACAAGCTGGTGCTCACCGCAGAGCTCTTGCAAGGTGATAAAACCATTGAGGGCTCCGAGGCCAGCGACCACATCATCTACACCAACGCAAAGATCATCCCCACTCTGGTTTCCTAACCCAAAAGAAAGACCATGGACTCCCCTTTTCGGAGCTCCATGGTCTTTTTTTGTGGTGCAGGCCGTTGTCCTTGAATCGGATTTTTGCTATAATGATCAAAAAAGCTGTTTTGGAGGAGAGAAATGATGTACGATGCCCATATTCGGGAAGATGGGACAAAGCAAACCGTGGAGGAGCACCTGGAGGGAACCGCAGAAAGGTGCGCCTCCTTTGCGGCTGCCTTTGGAGAGGAAAAACGCGGGAAGCTGCTGGGGTATGCCCACGACATTGGGAAAACCTCACAAGAATTTCAAAAACGGCTCCTGGGCGGCCCGAAGGTGGATCATGCCACAGCAGGGGCTTTGGAGTGTGGGAAAATGAGAGGAAAATGTTCCATTTTGGCTTTATGTACATTTTATTGGACATATAAATGATTATAATTTCATTAACAGTCATAACAGTTTACAAGAGGAGGGATGCCCTTTGACTGGCACAGTATATTTGGCACATATCTCACAGGACAAGCGGAAACAGACTGTTGCGGAGCACTGTCGTGGCGCAGCACAATACGCTTCCGATTCTCTGAAAGCAGTCGGAATGTCTGACACAGCGTATCTTGCATCACTCATGCATGATATGGGAAAATGCAAAGAAGAATATTCCTCTTACTTAAAAAGTGCGGTTGACGGGGATGCAAATGCAAAGCGAGGAAGCGTCAACCATTCTTTTGCAGGAGCACGGTTTGCCTTGGATCGGTGGCACGATTCGGAAGAATTGGGTTATGAAGAAATCACAGCAGAGCTCATCGCTTTTGCAATCGGGAGCCATCACGGCCTTTTTGACTGTGTGGATGAACGGCAGAACAGCGGTTTTTATCATCGGCAAACAAAGGAAGGCATCGGATATACAGAGTCGGTGGAAAACTATCTTCAGCAGTGCGCTCCCAAAGAAGAACTGGATGCACGTTTTGCTGCTTCCGTCCATGAGATGACCCCAATAATCGGAAAAATCTCAACCCTGTCCCAGCAAGAGGATGTGGAGCTGGCAAACGGAGAAACCTTTTTCTATATAGGTCTTCTTGCACGGATGTTGCTGTCAGCAGTAATCGAGGGAGACAGAAGAGATACTGCTGCGTTTATGAGCGGTGAATCTTCTTCACGTTGTCCGGAAAATATGCGGCTAATCTGGTCTGATTGCCTTACCCGTATAGAAGCAAAGCTCAACAGTTTCTCCATGGATAAAGATATCAACCGTGCCCGGCGAGCGATTTCCGATACTTGCGCTTCCTTTGCTGACCGTCCCGGCGGAGTATTTCGATTGAACGTCCCCACCGGGGGAGGAAAGACACTCTCCAGCTTGCGTTACGCTCTGACCCATGCAAAGAGGTGGAACAAGTCGCGAATTATATTTACTTCTCCGTTGCTTTCCATTTTGGATCAGAATGCCGATATCATCCGGGACTATATTGGGGACAACTCCCTGATTTTGGAACATCATTCTAATTTTGCAGAATCGGAGAATGCCTTGGAGCAGCTTCAGAATTTTGAGCTGCTGATGGATTCCTGGGAAGCGCCTGTAATTATCACAACACTTGTTCAATTGATGAATACCTGCTTCTCCGGGAAAACAAGCTCTGTCCGCCGGTTTCATTCCCTAACCAATAGCATCATCGTGATCGACGAGGTTCAGACCGTCCCTACCAAAATGCTCACCCTCTTTAATCTCACAGTTAATTTCTTATCGGAAATCTGCGGTGCTACAGTGGTTCTCTGCTCTGCAACCCAACCTGGCTTGGAAAGTGTCCAACATCCCCTGCTTCGTAAACCCGACGACATTGTCCTTCCGGTGCCAGGTTTGTGGGATGTATTTAAGCGAACGGAAATCCGAGATGCCGGCTGCCTGCGCTTGGCAGAGCTCCCACAGATAATTGAAAACTCTTTGCAGGAATGTAATAGTCTTCTCGTGGTATGCAATAAGAAAGATGAAGCGGCGTTTCTGTTTCGGGAGATCCGGAATAAGGGGTATCGATGTTTTCATCTTTCTGCCGCCATGTGTACAGCGCACCGAAGAACCACCCTGCAAGCATTGGAGACTGCATTGGAAGAAGCCAAAACAGGTGGAAAGAAGTTGGTCTGTATTTCAACGCAGGTGATTGAAGCAGGTGTTGACATCTCGTTCCAACAGGTAATTCGCCTTACCGCAGGAATGGACAGTGTCATTCAATCAGCTGGACGATGCAACCGGCATGCGGAGCAAGCAGAACCGGCGCCAGTCAGCATTGTTCAATGCATGGATGAAAAACTGTTTCACCTTCAGGACATTGTCTGGGGCAAAAACGCCACAATAGCACTTTTGGATGCATTCCGGAAGAATCCGGAACGGTTTCAAGGGGATTTATCCAGTAAAAAAGCGATTGCGTTTTATTACACTCTGCTTTACAATAACATGGAAGCTGATTACCAAGACGATGTTACAAAAGAATACGGCTCTATCTACCATCTTTTATCGGACAACCCCAAGTACGCAGATGCCAATTGTGAAAACGCCAATCGATATTTTCTTCGGCAGGCATTTGGTCTTGCAGGAAAACTGTTCCAGGTCTTTGACCAGAATACCACTGACGTTCTGGTCCCCTATGGAAAAGGACGGGATATTCGGGAGCAGCTGATAAATATCACGCAAATACATGGCGCAAAAGATTGGGAAGAAATCAAGGGACTGATTGAAGAAGCAAAAGGGTATTCCGTTTCCCTTTATCAATATCAGTTGGATAAACTGTTGCAATTGGGAGCTGTGATGCCTCTGTTTGAAGAGAGTGTATTCGTATTAGCAGATGGTTTTTATGATGAAGATACTGGCTTTTCTATTCAAAAGGGAATAAACGACTATTGGGAGGTGTAGTTTTGAAAACAAAATATCCAAATATCGTTGAGTTTCAGGTAACCGGAGATTATGCGCTGTTTTCTGATCCGATTATGCGTCTCGGCGGTGAAAAGTGCAGCTACCAGATTCCAACCTATGAAGCACTAAAGGGAATTCTATCCTCAGTGTACTGGAAGCCCTCAATCACGTGGCGGATCAGCGAGGTGCGGGTGATGAATCCTATTCAGACGGAGGTCAAGGGTATTCGTCCGATTAACTATGGAGGCGGAAACGACCTTGCCTACTATACCTACTTGAAAGATTGCTGTTATCAGGTTCGTGCCTACTTCGAGTGGAATGAGAATCGCCCGGAATTGAGCGGGGACTGGAACGAGAACAAGCATCACCAAATTGCCCTTCGCATGATCCGCAAGGGCGGGCGCAGAGATGTATTCCTCGGTACCAGAGAATGCCAGGGTTATGTAGAGCCCTGTGAATTTGGAAGTGGGAAAGGAGCCTATGACGATCTGCCGGAATTGAGCTTTGGATTGATGTATCACGGAATCACATATCCTGACGAGGCATATTCCGAAGAAACCAAAGGCATGATGACAGCCAGGTTCTGGTATCCGGTGATGAAAAGAGGGGTTATTTCTTTCCTGAGGCCGGAAGACTGCCCGGGGCAAAAGCCTCTGCGAAAAATGAGCATGAAGCCTTTCGGAAAAGACCACGAAAACTTTATCGGAATTCAGGAGTTTGGGGAGGTGGATTAAATGGGGTTGATGGAACAGGCATATGATACATACTGCACATTGGAGAAAACCTATGCCGGTCAGTATTTAACCGAGCTAAAGGAACCATTGGTACCTGTATCTCACCAAATTGTCAATTCGGATATTGAGATAACCTTGGATGAAGATGGCAATATTCTCAGCGCTAGCTTGGCGGATAAATCCAATGCCGCCATCATTATACCTGTAACGGAACAATCTGCAGGAAGGACAGGAGAAACATCCTGTGCACACCCATTGTGCGACCAGATTCGATTCCTGACGCCTAGTTATCCAGAGAAATATTCAGCCTACCTCACACAGCTCCATGCATGGGAGAATTCGGATTTTGTGCATCCCAAACTACATACGGTTGCCCGATACGTGGAAAAGGGGACTATTCTTTCTGACCTGGAACGATTTGGCCTGATTACCTTGGATGAAAAGGGGCTTCCGGTCAAGGAAAAGTTGATCGTGTGTTGGAGAATACTATCACCGGACGGGAGGGTGCCTCCAGAATGCTGGAAAGACAGAACCCTTTTTCAATCATTCATCAACTATTATGCATCCCAGCAAAACCGGGAAACAGCATTCTGTATGGTATCAGGGGCGTATGCAGTTCCATCCAGTCAACACCCTAAGAAGATTATCACGGCAAACGGAAATGCAAACGCAAAGCTGATTTCCGCAAATGATACCTCTGGATTTACCTACCGTGGCAGATTCTTTGATGCCCAGCAAGCAGTGACCGTTAGTTATGATGCCTCACAGAAAGTGCACAACGTCCTCCACTGGCTTGCGGCAAATCAGGGTGTATCTTTGGGCGGAAGGACATTT
>JAEDMI010000185.1 GCA_016303085.1 Acetatifactor sp. | reverse complement strand
TGCTCACCAGAAGCTGCCTGCTGGAATACATCAGTAAGGTGACCTTTGGAAAAAAATAGAATTGGTCCGGGAAACGGAACGAAGATGCAGACATCAATCGAAAGGTTGGTGTCTGTTTTTGTATGCCCGCAAACAAAAACAGAAGCCGCGAAGCGGCGAACCTGCGAAGCAGGAGATTTTTGTGAGTAAAAAAGAAACTTCGGACATTCGTCAAGAAGATTTTATTCTGTCAGAGTAAGACTTCCGCTTTTTTAATTGATATACTGATTTTATAGGTATGCTTTGGAAGAATAATTAGAAAAAAGGTTGCAAAGGAGAAGCTTATGGGAAAAAAGATTCGATTTGTGTTGGATATGGGAAACGGAATGGAAGCATCTGATTTGGAGAGTCTGAGAAGCTGCTTTCATCTGAGTAAGGTAAAGGAATATTTTCTGGATGGCAGATTACAGAAATGGTTGGAGGATCGCTATTATGACGATATTCTGGACAGTCTGGAGATGATACAGCCTGAGGAGGATGACCTGGGCAGGAAGCTGTGTGAGGTATTTGGCGTTGAGTACACAGAGGATGATACGGAACGGAGACAAAAACTCAGTGAGTACACGGACGAAGAGGAGATACTGAATCATGCAGATAAGGTGGCATTTTGCCAGGATGAACTGGCTGATTTGCTTGATCAGGGGGAGAAGATAATTTACCTGTGCGGGAAAGAGTTTAGTATTCCGACCAGAGTGCATGATATTCATTATATCGGTGTCAATACCCCCATTGTCCGATTGAAACTGAAGGATGGGTGTACGCTGGAATCCTGTGGCATTACCTTTGAAAATGTGGAGTTTGACAGCACATTGGCGGATATGAATGCGGCACAGGAAAGAAAACAGACAGAAATCGTGAAAGACATGGAGTCTGTAGATAATCATAGCTTTGTTATTGAAAAGATCAAAAAGGGAAATGACATGGTCTATGAATTATTCTATTACGGGGATGGTGAAGAGGTCTGCATCTCGGAAATGGGGAAGGGAACCACCATGGACTTCTGTCGATTCGGGAAGGATGTTTTTTATGCCAAATGTAGCTGCCATGATTATGAAATGTCCGGAACTCCGAAGGTTGAGATTTACCGGTATAACATGGAAACCGGGGAGAGAGCCTTTGTGACTAAGACGCTTACAGGGAAAAAGCAAAATACACAGTCAATTGCATACATTGAGGATGATGGCAGGGAAAATCGGCACAGGTATATGTTCTGCGATGGCACCTGGCTGTATTTATTAGATGATTGGGCTAGACATATTCAACGAATCAAAATGGATGGCTCCAGACAATCCAATGTGGAACTGGAGTCTGAATATGAACTGTGCAGTTATTATGACCAGCCTCGTATATTATTTCAGAGCAATATCATGGGAGTCTGTGAGGGACTGTTCGGGTTGCTGGGAGAGAAGCTTTTTGTTGTGACCGATGATGTAGACTACCTGGGCTCGGAGAAGCATTACCAGCTCTATGTATTTAATACCAGAACAAGGAAATGTATGCCTGTATGCATAGGTCTGCAGTATATCTATCTGGAAAAGGATTGTGCATATGTTCTGTTAAAAAACAGTGACGACAATGCTTCCGCCGTGTTTAAAATGGAACGGGATCAGGATGAGCTGGTTCCGATTGCGCAGTTTGCGGAAGTCTGTACAAGGTTTGAAAGAAGGAACGGGGTCTTTTACGGACATACGATTTGGGGTGAAGAGTGTGAAGCGGTTTCGATGGAAGGCTTTCAACCGAAGCCTCCAAAGAAAGGGAAAGGATTATTAAATGCAATTATTGAAAAATAGATTAATCCGATATCTGGATGCGGGTTTCCCGATTCTTTATGTGAATACCTTTGAGGAAGAAAAAATGGATCGCCTTCTGCGTTCCCTACACTATAAAGAGGAAATGTATGAGTGGAATGAGTCGCAGGGCTATATCGACTTTTATACCGGAACGCCGATTGTGGAGGACTGCTCCTTCGAGATGATGCTGGATTTGAATAAGTCTGTGGATTTGCTGGACGGGAAGATGCTGGTATTAAAAGATGTCACTCCGTATCTTGAGGATGCGAGAATTGCGGCCAAAATAAAAGGTCTTGCAAGACAGATTCACGCCGGCGCAGACGCCGCTATTCTGATTGTATCAGAAAGCATTGTGATTCCCCGGAAATTGGAAAAATATATTACCATTCTTGAGATGGATTATTTGTCCGTTGAGGAGATTGCGGAGGTGATAGAGGAATTTATTGCATCCAGTGGGATTCCTCCGGTCTCCAGAGATTTCCTGGACGAGATGGCTATGGCGTTTAAGGGCCTGACGGAGTTTGAAATCTGTAATCTGATTGCATTGGCTTATGCAAGTAGCGGGAAGCTCGCCCGAAAGGACCTGAAATTAATTTTTGAACAAAAACAACAGATGATTCGCAAGGCCGGAATACTGGAAATGGTTGATGTGAAAGAGACCATTGAAGATATAGGCGGACTGGATAACCTGAAGGAGTGGCTGATTCGAAAAGCCCGGGTTTTTAAGAATATGAACAAAGCCAGGCGCTTTGGTGTGGATGTACCAAAGGGTGTATTGGTTGCCGGAATGCCGGGATGTGGAAAATCATTAAGTGCCAAGGTGGCATCCGGTTTGTTTGAGGTTCCACTCCTTCGGTTGGATATGGGGCGGATTATGGGAAAATATGTTGGTGAATCCGAGTGCAATCTGCGGAAGGCAATTGCGCTTGCAGAGGCTATTTCTCCATGTATCCTCTGGATAGATGAATTGGAGAAGGCCTTCGCCGGAGTAGGAGGAGACGGTGGAGGAGCGGAAGTCATGACCAGGTTGTTTGGTAATTTTCTGACATGGATGCAGGAAAAGACAAGTGCAACTTTTGTGGTTGCCACGGCCAATAATATTACAAAGCTTCCACCGGAATTGTTGAGAAAAGGCAGATTTGATGAACTATTCTATGTGGGTTTACCCGATGAAAAAGAAAGGGCCGGTATTTTTGACATTCATATACGGAAGAGACGTCCCGCGGATTTGAAAAATATTGATATTGGAAAACTGGTTAATCTGACAAAAGGCTATAGCGGTGCCGATATTGAGGGGGTTGTGAAAGACGCGGTTGAAACGGTATTTACGGATGAAAAGGATTTTGTTACTACTAATGATATCGTTCGGGCAATCGAAAACACACATTCTTTATCTGAACTGATGAAAGATTCCGTTGAAAATATGCAGAAGGAATATAAGGAAAGAAAATTCAAGAATGCATCAAAATAAACACAAGGAGAGGGTTATGGGAGATTTCCAGGATAATGCAATAAGTGAGGTGTCTAATTTAGATATCAGGTCAACATTCAAAATCTATCAGAGACTGCTCCGGGCATATAAAGATAAGAATCCGGAACTTTCTGATGATGAATGGTTATGTGATATGTTCCGGAAGGAATTACCCGAAAAAACGGAAGAAGATATTCGGAGTAAAGTGTCTGATGTGTATGGTATGGTTCATCAGTATGATGCTGCTCTGACATCGGTTAATGAAGCGGCAGAAAAAGGCGTTTCCAAAGAAAAATGGCTTTCAAACAGAATTCAGGAGTCTGCGGTGGGTGTTTCGGCAGCAGAATTTTCGGAACAATTGAAGGTGGTTGATGAAGCACTTTTCCATGCAAATGAAAATCTTGCCAATGCTGTTTTCAATAACGGAACCGATGTTGTGAACGGATGTAAGAATCTGGATGGGAATATTTTTGAGAATCTATTTGCGGAATCGGTGAATGTGAATGCAAAGCTCAATGGGCTGGATATGGAAGCGAAGGTATTGGAGTCCCATGCAAAGAACTCCGTAGATGTAGAGGTATTTAACCATTCCACAGGTACTTATGAGCGGTTTCAAATGAAGTTTGGCAAAACGCCGGAAGATACTGCAAAATATATTATGGAAGGAAACTACACTTCGCAGCAAATTGTCGTTCCGAAGGGACAGGCTGATCGAGTTCGGGAGATCCTAAAAGAAAACGGATGTAATAAAACGGTAATTGAGGAGTACATTGTAGAAAAAGGGAATAAAAAGATTGATCTGTTTTCCGGATTATCAAAGGAAGAGGGAAAACAGATGCAAAAGGCTGCCCAACAGGAGGGGAAAACCCCGAATGTTCTGACTTCGGGTGAAATGCAGAAGGTTGCCTTACATATTGGAAAACAGGCAGGATGCATGGCCTTGTCTTCCGCCGCATTCACTACCGGGATTACAGCTGTACAGAAAATGATCCAGGGAGAGAAGATAGAGACTTCCGAATTAGCAAAAACGGCAATTGCGTCCGGAGTGGATGGCGGAATAAAAGGAGTAACGGCAGGGGCTCTGGAAATTGCGGTTCAAAAGGGATGCTTCAATCTTATCCCCAGACAATACCTTGGAAGTGATGTAATTACCGGTATTGCCTGTGTGGGAGTGGAAAATGCCAAGGTTTTATATAGTATTGCAAAAGGAAATATAAGTCTGTCGAAGGGTATAGATCAGATTGGGAGAAATACAATTTCTTTTTTTGGAGGATTCCTTGCAGCAAAAAAGGCACAGAAAGCAGTACAACCATTGAAAAGAATTGTTGGTCTGATTCCTGTCATTGGCAAACCATTGGCTGTGGCAATAGGGGTTGTAACAGGTATGGTAGCTTTTGCGGCCGGTTCCGGTATTGGTGAAAAAATACATGAAACGGCGAAAAAAGTAGCAACGGTTGCAAAATCCATGGCAAAGACTGTGTGGGATGGAATAAAAAGTGTAGGAAGAGCAATTGGGAATGGAATTCGCAATTTCTTCTCAATTTTTGCATAGAAAATCTTTGATGAAAGCGTGCGTGCAGACGCACGCTTTTTATGCTGCCAGCGTAAGATTTTTTACTTTTCTTTTAATATAATAATAACTGCTTTATTCTTCATGCCTTGAATGCTATAATAAGGTGGAATTGCAAAAGATGAAGGAGCGGTTAGACTATGAGTGGAAGAATAG
>JAEDMI010000010.1 GCA_016303085.1 Acetatifactor sp. | reverse complement strand
AACCTATGACCCTCTGCTTGTAAGGCAGATGCTCTCCCAGCTGAGCTAAACTTCCGTCAAAGTCGGCGGCTCTCGCAACCGACTTTGTTAGTATACAATGTGCCTTTATTTTTGTCAACCACTTTTTTACATCTTTTCGGGGGCGGAAAATCCCAGCACATCAATGCAGACTTCCAGCACATCACGAGTCAATACAAGCAGAGCAATCAGTCCTTCCCGCTTCTTTGTATCCTCCTCGCTCAGTATCTTTGTCTCATGATAAAAATGATTGAAAGCGTTTGCCAGGTCGTAAATATATGCGCAGACTTTATGAGGAGCCGTCTCCTCTGCCGCATTCTGCATCATGGCATTGAACTGTACCAGCTGCATCATCAGTGCCTTTTCGGATTCGTTTTCCGCAGGCATCAGCTTCAGCCCCTCCGTGCTGCCGCCCTGTTCTCTGTATTTGGAGAGAATGGACTTAATACGTACAATGGTATAAAGGATATAGGGACCTGTATCTCCCTCAAAGGAAGTGAATCTGTCCACATCAAAAATATAGTCCTTGGATGCCTGATTGGAAAGATCGCCGTAGAGCAAAGCCGAGATTGCAACCAAATCTGCCACCTTCCTTGCCTCTTCCTCCGACATTTCCCTGCCTTCACGTATCTTGCGATACATTTCATCCTTCGTCTCCCGAATCAAAGTTTCCAGACGCATGACTCCGCCATCTCTGGTCTTAAAGGGCTTTCCGTCCTTTCCGTTCACTGTTCCGAAGCCAATCCATTTCAACTCCGTCTCAGGCTCCACCAGCTTCGTCTTCCGCGCGCAGCGGAATACCTGGTCAAAGTACAAATCCTGACGCTTGTCCGTAAGATATATAATCTCATCGGGATGATACAGGCGCATCCGCTCCATAATAGTAGCCAAATCCGTCGTATTGTAAAGGGAGGCTCCGTCCGATTTCAAAATCATACAAGGCGGTACTTCCTTGGTATCGGTGTCCTCCTTCACATCCACTACAAGTGCGCCCTCGCTGATATAAGCATAACCACCGTCCTTCATGTATGCCACCATCTCGGGAATCAGGTCATGCACATCGCTCTCACCCTTCCACAGATCAAACTCCACGTTCAGGCTGCTGTAATTCTTTTTTAAATCTGCCACGGACACATTCAGAATGTGTTTCCAGAGCGCGCGATAACCTCTCACTCCGTTCTGTAGCTTAAAAGTGGCTTCCATAGCTTTTGCCTTATACTCTGAATCTTCCTTGGACTTTGCACTGGATGCAGGGTAAATCTCCTCCAGTTCGGAGATGGTAAAGGGTGCTTCCTCGGGATATTCCCCCTGATAGCTCTCATCAAAATAAATCAAATCCGGCTTTCTCTCCTTCAGTCCCATAATGACCAGACCCATCTGCAGCCCCCAGTCTCCCAGATGCACATCTCCGATAACCTCATGCCCCGCATACCGGCAGATGCGCTTGATGCTCTCGCCGATGACCGCTGAGCGCAGATGTCCCACATGCAGAGGCTTTGCCACATTTGCTCCGCCGTAATCAATGATAATTTTCTTTATTTTATCCGGCTTCTCCAGACCGAATTTAGGCTCTGACGCCATTTGGTCCACGACCTTTAAAAGATATTCTTCCGAAAGTTTCAGATTCAAAAAACCGGGGGCAACTGCTGTCGCCTCTTTAAACACCTCGCTGCCTGCCAGCTTCTCCGCCACGTCGTTTGCAATCATGATGGGAGCCTTATGATACAGCTTGGCTCCCGCCATGGCACCGTTACACTGATACTCGCACAAATCCGGGCGATTGGAAACCGTCACTTTCCCTAAAGTGCTGTCGTATCCTGCTGCCGCAAAAGCTTTTCCCATTTCTTCCGATAATAACTCCAAAAACTTTTTCATCTTGTTCAACCTTTCACTGCCTTTTTTACATATACCCTACTATATCCTAAAATTTCCATTCCCGCAAGGAAAACGCGCAGAAGCCTGCAAAACTCCCTGTATTCATTTTCAACTCCCGGATTTTTGGACCGATGCCGCCTTGCTGTAGGAACAGCCGCAATAATTCTGTCTGTACAGCTCATATTCCGCTGAGAGTTCAATGGATCGCTTATAGCCCTCCCTCTTCTTAAAATTCGAGGGAAGCCAGGAGATGCCGTACTCATCAGACAGCTTCATTCCGATTTCATTCAGCTTTGCGGCATTCTTCAGGGGACTGATGGTCAGCGTGGTACAAAAATAATCAAAACAGCCTTCCTTAGCACGCTCTGCCGTCTTCCTCAGCCGCAGTTCATAGCACTTGAAGCAGCGCTCTCCGCCTTCCGGACAGTGCTCCAGCCCCTTTGCCGTCTCGAAGAAACGCTCCGGTTCGTAGTCACCCTCAACTATGGCTATTTCATAGCCCCTCTTTTCTCTGTTGTATGCCTCAATCAGCCGTTTCTGCTCCGCCACTCTTTTTCTGTACTCCTCAAAAGCCGAAATGTTGGGGTTGTAATAGAATACGGTTATGCGGAAATATTTGCATAAATACTCCATCACATAGCTGCTACAGGGCGCACAACAGCTATGCAGAAAAAGAGTGGGCACCGTTTCCGTACACTCTTTTTGCCGCTCAAGCTCCTGCAATATCTTATCCAGTTCTTTTTGATAATTTACCTGATTCATAAAGCCACTATACCACAAAACAATAACCGTGAAAACAAGAATCTTCACTGCCTAATTCAGCATATCCGCCTCTGTAAGAGCCTTGTAATAAGTAACCAGAGGGATGAAGCTCTGGGCAAAATTCTTCGTTCCCCCTCCGCCCGATATTACGGTATCCCCAATCGCTTTTTTGGCTCCTCCCATGGAAGCAGAGGATATGGCCACAGCCCTCTCAAAGGTCTTTTTACCGTACTCCAGGTATCTCTTTTCCCCTGTAAGTTCCCAGCCGATTGTCATGGCTTCCAGAAGCAGGGTATTGTTTCCGTTTCTGACCAGACTGGGAAGCTCCTTATAGTAAAACAGACCGTTTTCCATGAGACAATTATCCACAAGGTCATCTACAGCGCTCAGAATCATTTTCTTCAATTCCTCATCGGGGAATACCCTGTAGTACCGCATGAGACTTCCCACCGCCACAGAAATCATAAAGCCTACACGGATAGTGGTATTGTCCGTATAGGGTGCAACCCACTCGCCGTACTCCTCCATCCATTCCCTGAAATGACCGATAATCCACCGACATTTTCCTATCCATTTTTCATCCCGGGTTTCCACATACAGCGCCGTAAGAGTGCGCAACGCCCAGCCTGTCTCCCTGGCATTACTCTCTCCGCTGACCTGATACATGGGCGTCTCCAACAACCTCAGCACATTTTCCCCGATACCCAGGGCAGTCTGCAGAGCCCGCTCATTCCCCGTAAAATGATAACAGTCAAGCAAACCCTCTACCCATTCGTGACTGCACACCATGACCCCGTTTTCACAATGCTCTGCAGTATGCTCCCACTGTCCTCCCTGCCACAGCGGATTCCTGCTGTAATGACATACATCCACATCCATCCAGTGGCTTGCTGCCACATTGGCATAATCCAGAAATCTTCTGGTTCCCGTCCTGGCAAACATAAGATACATGGCATGGGGATAATCGTATTCATTGTTGGTCCAAACCGGCTTACCGCCGCCCCGGCCCTGCTCTGTATATCCCGGATCGGGAACATCCCCCCAGTTCATCATCCCGTAGCAGCGGGCATGGCTGTCTGCCCGGTTTATCAGGGCAATTTCCGCATCCTGATTCATTTTTTCTCTCTCTATAAACACATCGGGAAAAACACCCGACTGCTGAAAAACTTCCGGCGACAGGTGAGGTGTATCCGGCATCTGATAAATCAGGCTGCGGTTGTCCAACTCCGCCAGCGGTTCACCGGCATCGTGGAAATGCAGCAAAAAGCGTTGTTCCCTGGCCATTCCCGAATGCATTTCCACCCTGTCCGTCTCCTCCGGCACCAGCATGATGCGGACTCCGTTTTTCTCCGCTGTGACAGCTTTGGGAAAATTCTGCTGAGCCTGATATACCGTGGCGCAGACACCGCCCTCCCCGTCCGTCACATCTCCGAAAAAGGTTCCGTAAAACACCTCCCCAAAATGCTCATTTGCCTCCCGCAGCAGTAAATCTGCATCTGCTACCACGCTGATGCGTTCTCCCTTTTCTCCGATAATAAAGTCTGTCTTATAGTTGGAGCGCCCCACGCAGGTGCGTACTCCCTCTAAATCAATCTTCGTTTCCACTTCCGGCAGTTCCCTGATTCCCGTAATGCGCCGGGTACCGCCGCCCTCTGCGACAGGGCATGCCGCAGATAACACAGCATCCGGTTTTCGCCTTATCTCAAACACCCAGGAAGCAATATGTTGTTTTTCATCAGTAGCGTTTACCAGCCTGCATGCAATATCCAGCCAGGGCTTTTCCGCAAAAGCCGTAATTCGGCATACAAAACGCAGACACTGTTCCGGACTGCCGTCGTCCGTTTTGCCTGTATACTGCTCTTTTGGGAAACATTCTGCTCCGGAAGTCCCCACCTTCAGGCACTCCCCCTCCACTTCCAGAGTGACACACACCGGACCTTGTTCCACCACATTCCACTTTCCAAACCGGGGTATAAACTCTCCTGCGTCCGTCTTTAGTAAGGGACCCACAAACTGTTCTGCAATGTATTCTCTTCCTGCGCAGATCAGCCTTTCAAACAGATGACAGGTACCGTTTCTGACAGCAAACTCCATACTACCGCAATCTGCCCGAAATCCGTGTGGTGTTGTCTCCAGCATAATCCCCTTGTAATTTCCTCTCAAAGAACTTTCTGTCTCATAATCCAGTTCTTTCTTCCCGTTTCCCGGCAGATCAGCCATAAATCTTGTAAACAGGAAACGGACAGAACCGTCCTCATATCTGGATGTAATTTTTGTCTGACTGGGCAGTACTCTTTCCCCATCCAGAATCTGTACATGCTCCGTACTCCAAAGCTGTCCCTGTTTCACAGGTACCGCTATACTGCAATGTTCTCCGGTTCTGTCCCAGCGATATAATTTATCAAATTTTACCTTCACTCTCAATTTCATAACCTCCCACGATTGCAAATATACAATCAGCCATATGCTCGCGCCTCGAAGCTTTGCTTCTCGCGCAAAAAAGCAGAAGCCGCTTGACTTCTGCCTCTATGATATCTCATTTTATTCCGGCATTCCACCTGAATCTTTCTGTTTTTTATCAAAAGTACCTTTTTTTCACTATATACATCCGCCTAGGGCATCCTCGTATCTTTTTCCTGCCTTGCGCCAATTAATTAAGTCAAACCAACCCTCCGCATACTCGACCCTTCTGTTTTGATATTGAAGATAATACGCATGCTCCCAGACATCAATCAAAAAGACAGGGGTGTATTCCTGCAAATCCGGCACATCCTGATTTGCCGTCTGAACAATGGACAACTGTCCTTTGTTATCTGTCACCAACCATGCCCAGCCGGAGCCGAACTTGGTGACTGCCGCCTGCTTCATCTGCTCCTTCCACTGCTTGTAAGACCCGAAGTCTCTGTCGATAGCTGCCGCCAATGCTCCCTCCGGCTCCTGTCCCACCGGATTTTTCATGGAATCAAAGTAAAGCTCGTGATTATAGACTCCGCCACCATTATTGCGAATCGGTGTCCGTATCTGGGCCGGCAGTGCCTCGATATCGCTCAACAGTTCTTTCAGGCTTAAACGCTGCAGTTCGGGATAATCCGCCAAAGCGCTGTTCAGGTTATCTACATATGTCTTATAGTGTTTGTCATGATGAAAGTGCATGGTCTCCTCATCCAGTACCGGGATAAGGGCATCATACTCGTAAGGCAGGGGTCGTACAACAAAAGGATAGGTTTCTGCATTCATAATTTTTTCTCCCATACAAAAAGGTTTTACATAGTTGTGAATATTCTATGCAAAACCCATTTATTTATTCATGCAAGATTTCTCCCTGACAGTAAAACTCTACCGGTTAAAAGCCTAACTTTTGGGGTATCTCGCTTTTTTACAGCTGTGTAATATCTATGGGCGTCAGCTGCTCATCACTCTCCTGATTCTCCAGGCTGCTGACCAGCGCCCTTGCAGTATCCATGGCAGTGATGACGTTCACCCCTGTCTCGATAGCGGTACGGCGAATCAGGAATCCGTCTCTGGTCTTATCACGTCCCTGTGTAGGTGTGTCGATGACAAGGTCAATCTTATGTCCCAGAATCAAATCCATGACGGTAGGTGATTCCTGGGAAATTTTGTTTACCTTTCTCGCCTTGACCCCGGCCTCGTTCAGGGCTGCCGCAGTGCTTCTGGTGGCGTAGATGGTATAACCTAATTTTTCAAAGCGGCGGCCGATTTCGATGGCTTCTCCCTTGTCAGCATCCTTCACAGTCATAATCAGGTTTTTATACTTGGGCAGATTGACACCGGCTCCCAGGAAGGCCTTGTACAAAGCCTCGTTGAAGGTCCTGGCGATACCCAGACATTCACCTGTTGACTTCATCTCGGGTCCCAAACTGATTTCCGCTCCGCGAATCTTCTCAAAGGAAAATACGGGCATCTTGATGGCATAGTACTCCGCCTCCGGCTGCAGTCCGGGCTTATAGCCAAGTTCTTTGATGGTCTTTCCGATAATCACCTCCGTAGCCAAGTCCACGATAGGGATACCCGTCACCTTGCTGATGTAGGGAACGGTACGGGAAGAACGGGGATTTACCTCAATGACATACACATCCTCGCCGATGGCAATAAACTGGATATTAATCAGTCCCTTGACATGCAGTGCCATAGCCAGCCGTCTGGTATACTCAGCTATCTTATCCTTCACAATCTTGCCGATGGTATGGGCCGGATAAACGGAAATGCTGTCTCCGGAATGCACCCCTGTTCTCTCAATATGCTCCATAATACCGGGAATCAGGATATCTGTTCCGTCGCATACCGCGTCTACCTCGATTTCCTTACCTTGCAGATACTTGTCTACAAGGATTGGATGGTCCTGGGCAATGCGGTTGATGATTTCCATGAATTCTTCAATTTCCTGATCGGAAATGGCAATCTGCATGCCCTGTCCGCCCAGTACATAAGAGGGGCGTACCAGCACGGGATAGCCCAGACGGTTAGCGACCTCCTTCGCCTCCTCCGCGGTGTACACGGTTCCGCCGGCTGCACGGGGAATCTGTGTCTGCTCCAGAATCTCATCGAACAGTTCTCTGTCCTCCGCGGCATCCACGTCCTCAGCTTTTGTACCCAGAATGGGAACACCCATCTTCATCAGGCTCTCCGTCAGTTTGATAGCGGTCTGCCCGCCGAACTGCACCACGGCTCCGTCCGGATGTTCAATGTTTACAATAGACTCCACATCCTCGGGCGTCAACGGCTCAAAATACAGCTTGTCTGCAATATCAAAATCGGTACTTACCGTCTCAGGATTGTTGTTGATGATAATGGTCTCGTAGCCCGCCTTGGAAAATGCCCATGTGGCATGCACGGAACAGTAGTCGAACTCGATACCCTGCCCGATACGGATAGGACCGGAACCCAGTACCAACACCTTCTTTTTCTGAATTTCCCGGCTGTCGTCCTCCACCGGAAGAACGCTGTCCCTGCGTTCTTCCGTGCGAAGGAGCTCTGCATCGCAGAGCGTGAAATCACTTTGCGAGGTACTTACGAGCTTAGTGATTTCCTTCGCACTGGCTTCGCACTCTCCGCCGTAAACGGAATAATAGTAGGGAGTGGATGCCGAAAACTCTGCAGCGCATGTATCCACCATCCTATAGACAGCTTTGATACCGTTGTCGTATCGCAGCTTCTTAATCTCTGCCTCAGATTTCCCGGTGAGTCTTGCAATTACATTATCCGGAAACTCGATTCTCTTTGCTTCCTTCAGCAGAGCGGGAGTCAGCTCCTGCGTCTGTAACGCCTCCTCCATCTCCACCAGAATCGCCAACTTGTCGATAAACCAGACGTCTATCATGGTACGCTCATGAATTTCCTCATAGCTGATGCCCTTGCGGATTGCTTCGGCAATCACCCAGATTCTCTGGTCATCCACCACATTTAACCTCTCCAACAGTTCTTCTCTGGAAAGTGCGGAGAAATCATAACTGAGCAAACAGTCCACATGCTGCTCCAGAGAACGGATTGCCTTCATCAGCGCTCCCTCGAAGTTGTCACAGATACTCATGACCTCTCCCGTCGCCTTCATCTGTGTCGTCAGGGTTCTCTTTGCCGTGATGAACTTGTCGAAAGGCAGTCTGGGAATCTTTACCACACAATAGTCCAGGGTGGGTTCAAAGCTTGCGTAGGTCTTTTTCGTAATGGCATTCTTGATTTCGTCCAGGGTATAGCCCAGGGCAATCTTAGCTGCAACCTTGGCGATGGGATAGCCGGTTGCCTTACTTGCTAAAGCCGAAGAACGGCTCACACGGGGATTTACTTCGATAACACAATATTCAAAGCTGGTGGGATGCAGTGCAAACTGTACATTACATCCACCGGTAATCTTTAACTCGTTGATAATATTCAGGGCTGAAGTACGGAGCATCTGATACTCCTTGTCACTCAGTGTCTGAGAGGGTGCAACCACGATACTGTCTCCGGTGTGTACTCCCACCGGGTCAATATTTTCCATATTGCAGACAGTGATACAGTTTCCGGCACTGTCCCGCATTACCTCGTACTCAATTTCCTTCCATCCGGCGATACATCGCTCCACCAGTACCTGTCCCACACGGGAAAGGCGCAGTCCGTTCTCCAGAATCTCCTCCAGCTCTGTCTGATTGTGGGCAATACCTCCTCCGGAGCCGCCCAAAGTATAGGCGGGACGAAGCACCACTGGATAGCCGATGGTATTGGTAAAATCTATGCCGTCCTGTACATTCTCCACAACCTTGGATGCGGCACAGGGCTCACCGATGCGTTCCATCAGGTCCTTGAACTCCTGACGTCCCTCCGCGTTGCGGATGGTCGCCGCAGTAGTCCCAAGCAGTTTCACACCGTGGGAAGCCAGAAAACCGGACTCCTCCAGTTCCATTCCAAGATTCAGACCTGCCTGTCCTCCCAGGGTAGGCAGGATGCTGTCAGGCTTTTCCTTCTCGATAATCTGCTCCAGAACCTTTACGGTCAGGGGCTCTATATAAACTTTGTCGGCTATATTCTTATCTGTCATGATGGTGGCCGGATTGGAGTTGACAAGAATAACCTCCACCCCCTCCTCCTTCAGAGAACGACAGGCCTGTGTGCCGGCATAGTCAAACTCTGCAGCCTGACCGATGACAATAGGTCCGGAACCAATTACCATAACACGTTTCACATTCGGATTCTTAGGCATTGCAGTTCTCTCCTTTCATCTCAAGATGATGCTCAATTTCTCCCGGATTTCGCATCATCTGAATGAATCTGTCAAACAGATAGCGGGAATCCTGAGGACCGGGACAGCTCTCCGGATGATATTGTACCGTGAAAATATTCTTTCCGGTGTAGGCAAGCCCCTCATTGGTTCCGTCATTTACATTGATAAACGCCGGCACTGCAACCTTCGGGTCAAGCTTGTCCGTATCCACCACATACCCGTGGTTCTGGGAGGAGATATAGACTCTTCCCGTCGCCAAATCCTTTACGGGATGGTTGCCGCCCCTGTGCCCGTACTTCAGCTTATGAGTATCACAGCCCGTTGCCAGTGCCATGAGCTGATGTCCCAGACAGATGGCAAAAATAGGAATGTCTGTGGCATACAGCTTTTTCACTTCTTCAATAATGGAGGTACACTCCTTGGGATCCCCGGGGCCATTGCTGAGCATGATTCCGTCGGGATGCATGGCGATGATTTCCTCCGCGGGTGTCAATGCAGGGAACACTGTCACCTCACAGCCTCTCTCTGCCAGAGAGTGAGCAATATTATCTTTTGCACCGAAATCCATCAGCGCAACCTTAAGACCCGCGCCGTTCAATTCCTTAACCAGCGTAGGTCTCGGCTCGCGGACGCCGCTCTCGTAAACCGCCCTGTCAAATCTGGCAGAACCGGACAGCGGACCGTTCTGTGCCAAATCCGTGGTGGGCTTCACCACATACTTCTCCTTACAGGTAACCTTCTCCACCACCCTACCTGTAGTATATGCTTTCAATTCGGGCAGAATCTTATCAAAATCAAAGTTTTCATCGGTGGTAATCATGCCGTTCATGGTTCCCTTTTCACGAAGAATCTTGGTCAGGGATCTGGTATCTATTCCCGCAATACCGGGCACACCGTTTTCCTCCAGAAACTGCTGAATGGTGCAGTCACAACGGAAATTGCTGGGGATTCTGGAAAGCTCCCGCACAATAAACCCGTCAGGCCATGGCTTTCGTGATTCCATGTCATCTTTACAGATACCGTAATTACCGATGAGAGGGTATGTCATGCAAACCGCCTGTCCCGCATAGGACGGATCTGTCAGCACCTCCAGATATCCTGCCATGGATGTGTTAAACACAATCTCACTGATTATTTCTTTGTCCGCACCGATGTGAGTACCCTCAAAAACGGTGCCGTCCTCCAGAATTAAAAAAGCCTTCATATATATACCTCCTGTCTGCAGATATGCAGACATCCATTGACTGTATCGCATGGTTTTCTGCCCGCGTACATTATAACACAGCGGCATAGCGCTCACAAGAAAAAACGCATAAAGATGCCACGGGAAGCTCCGGCTCCTTTGCCGGATTCTTCTCATGGCATTATAGACATTCTGCTTATTGGATAGCGGCGTGAATTTCCTGCAGAGACATCACACCGATTTCGCCCTCCTTGATGACAACGCGAATGCCTTCGGCCGTAGCCTTTGCAGCCGCCATGGTTGTCATGTAGGGCACCTTCGCCTTGATAGCGGTCTTTCGGATATAGCTGTCGTCAAACAGCTTCTCCTCCTTTGTGGCGGGCGTGTTGACAATCAGCTGAATCTTTCCGTTCATCACCTCGTCCACAATATTGGGTCTTCCCTCCTGCATCTTGTTGACGCGGTCTGCTTTGATTCCGTTCTTCACAAGAAGCTCGTAGGTTGTTCCCGTGGCGACAATATGAAAACCGCACTCCTCAAAGATTTTCGCGATTTCCACAACTTCCGGCTTGTCCTTCCTGCTGACACTGAACAATACCGTGCCGGAAGTGGGCAGCTTGGTCTGAGTAGCCTCCTGGGCTTTGAAGAATGCCTCGCCTACGTTGGTGGACAATCCCAGGACTTCTCCCGTGGAGCGCATCTCCGGTCCCAGGACAGGATCAACCTCCTGGAACATGTTAAAGGGGAACACCGCCTCCTTGACTCCGTAGTAGGCAGGCTTCACTTCCTTCATTCCCACGATAGGGGAAGGCTGTCCCGTCAATTCCCCTGTCATAATCTGCGTGGCGAGCTTTACCATCTTCACATTGCATACCTTGGATACCAAAGGCACGGTTCTGGATGCTCTGGGATTTGCCTCCAATACATAGACCTTGCCGTTTTCGATAGCATACTGCATATTCATCAAACCGCAGACACCCATCTCCTCCGCAATCTTTCTGGTGTACTCCTTGATAGTCTCCACCAATTCCGCAGGAATATTCTTGGAAGGCAGAATACAGGCGGAATCGCCGGAATGTACTCCCGCCAGTTCGATGTGCTCCATTACCGCCGGAACAAAGGCATGCTTTCCGTCCGCAATGGCATCCGCCTCACACTCTGTTGCGTGGCGCAGGAATCTGTCAATCAGGATAGGTCTGTCGGGAGTGACGCCTACCGCGGCAGCCATATACTGTTTCAGGCTCTCCGGTTCGTTCACCACCTCCATGCCTCTTCCACCCAGAACATAGGACGGTCTCACCATGACGGGATAACCGATTTTTTCCGCAATCTGCAATGCTTCCTCCACATTGACTGCCATGCCGGCTTCAGGCATGGGAATACCCAATTTCTCCATCATGCCCCGGAACAAATCTCTGTCCTCAGCCATATCGATAACCTCCGGGGAGGTTCCCAGAATCTTCACACCATTCTTCTTCAAATCCGCCGCCAGGTTCAGAGGCGTCTGTCCGCCGAACTGAGCAATGACACCCACAGGCTTTTCTTTCTCATAGATACTCAGGACATCCTCCAGTGTCAGAGGCTCAAAGTACAGTTTGTCGGAAGTATCGTAGTCCGTGGAAACCGTCTCCGGGTTACAGTTGACAATGATGGTCTCAAATCCCAGTTCCTTCAAGGCAAAAGCCGCATGCACACAGCAATAGTCGAACTCGATGCCCTGACCGATACGGTTGGGACCGCCGCCCAAAATCATAATCTTCTTTTTATCCGAAACGGAAGTTCTGTCCGGTGCATTATAGGTAGAGTAATAATAAGCGCTGTCCTCGGTACCGCTGACATGAACCGGCTCCCAACTCTCCGTGATACCGTAGCCGATTCTGGCCCTGCGGATATCCTCCTCAGGCACCTCTAAGAGTTTACCCAGATAACGGTCTGAAAATCCGTCCTTCTTTGCGCGTTCCAGCACATTCTTCTCGGGGATACTACCCTTCATGGAAAGCAACTGTTCCTCTTCCTCCACCAGTTCCTTCATCTGTTCGATGAAATAATGCTTGATTTTCGTCAGTTCAAACAGTTCCTCCACCGTAGCTCCCTTTCTCAGGGCTTCATACATAATAAACTGTCTCTCACTGGTGGGATATGCCAGAAGTTCCAACAGTTCCTCCTTGCTCTTCTCGTGGAAATCCTTGGCAAAACCAAGACCGTAACGCCCGATTTCCAGACTGCGGATTGCCTTCTGGAAGGCTTCCTTGTAGGTCTTGCCGATACTCATAACCTCACCCACCGCACGCATCTGGGTGCCAAGCTTGTCCTGGGAATCCTTAAACTTCTCGAATGCCCATCTTGCAAACTTGATTACCACATAATCGCCGCCGGGCACATATTTATCCAGCGTACCGCACACGCCACAGGGTATCTCATCCAGGGTCAGCCCTGCTGCCAGCATGGCGGAAACCAAGGCAATGGGAAAACCGGTAGCCTTACTGGCCAGCGCCGAGGAGCGGGAGGTTCTGGGGTTAATCTCGATGACAATGATACGGTCACTCACCGGGTCATGGGCAAACTGCACATTGGTTCCGCCGATAACCTGCACCTCATTTACAATCTTATATGCCTGCTCCTGCAGACGCTTCTGCACCTCCTCAGAAATGGTCAGCATTGGCGCAGAGCAGAAGGAATCCCCGGTATGCACGCCAAGAGGATCAATGTTTTCGATAAAGCAAACGGTAATCATGTTACCCTTGGCATCACGGACTACCTCCAGTTCCAGTTCTTCCCAGCCAAGAATGGATTCCTCCACCAGTACCTGACCCACCAGGGATGCCTGAAGTCCTCTTGCACATACAGTCTTTAACTCTTCTACATTATATACCAGTCCGCCGCCGGCGCCACCCATGGTATAGGCAGGGCGCAACACGACGGGATAGCCCAGCTTGTCTGCGATGGCCAGTGCCTCGTCCACGGAGTAAGCCACCTCACTGCGCGCCATCTCGATACCTAACTTATTCATGGTTTTCTTAAACTCAATGCGGTCCTCGCCCCGTTCAATGGCATCCACCTGAACGCCGATTACCTTTACGTTATACTTTTCCAGGATTCCGGCGCTTGCCAGTTCAGAGCAAAGGTTTAAACCCGACTGTCCGCCCAGATTCGGCAGGATGGCATCGGGGCGCTCCTTGGCAATAATCTGCTCCAGCCGCTTTACATTCAAAGGTTCAATATAGGTCACATCTGCAATTTCCGGGTCGGTCATAATGGTCGCCGGGTTGGAATTCACCAGTACAATCTTGTAGCCCAGCTTTCTCAATGCTTTACAGGCCTGAGTACCCGAATAGTCAAATTCGCATGCCTGTCCGATAATGATTGGTCCGGAACCGATAATCAATACCTTTTTAATGTCTTCTCTCTTACTCATTCCATCCTCCTGTGCGTTCTTTTGGTTAAAAGAAAAGTCAGTAAATAAATTTACTGACTTCTTTCTCTACAATATAAAAATTGAAGTAACAACGGAAAAAAGAGAATAGAAAGCACCGGGCATGCTCTTGGGACTTTTCTGTACGGTTGCCGCATCATTTGCCTTCATTTCTTTCCTCCGTCCGAATTTACTCGTTCCATTATATCCGAAAACCGGCTACTCGTAAAGTCCCAAATTTAATTTTTTGTAATTTCTACTTTCCACCGCTCATCAGGCTTCGATACCAGCTCAGTGCATTTACATAGGCGTCATTCACCTTTTCCACATCCATATCCGCCAACAGTAGCTGTCTGGAAACCTCCTGCCAGTTGGCACCTTCATATTGCTTCATCAGGTCATATACCGGTGCAAGGCAGCCCTTCTCCTCAATCAGTGCCAGGCGGACATCTCCGGCAACCATAACCATCTTGAGGGCTTCCTCCATGGTCTTCTCCAAAATAACATCCAGCACGGAGAACAGCCCCATGAGAAACAGTTCCTCCGCCTTATTTTGCATGCCGAACACAGGAGCCAGATTCTCCGCAAACTTCGCACGGAGCAGGGAAAGTCTGGTGATTTCGCTGGGCTTATCCGCATAAAGCTCATTAACCACAGCCGTATTAATCCATCTTTTCAATTCCTTCTGCCCCAGCATGGCAGCGGCATGACGTATGGTAGTAATACCGGAATTCACCGTCATCCGGTTTACCATCTTCAGCAGAGATATGGTCAGCGCCGTGTCGCGGCTGATAATGTCGGCTGCATCATTGAGTTCAAAATTATCGTTGTTTACCACATTCAACAGTTCAATATAGTTTGCCTTCAGAGGTGCTACCTCGTGGGAGCCTCTGGTCACAGGTACTCTGTAGAAATCACCCTCATACAACTGATAACCGCCGGAAGCCTTCAGCGCCTCAAAGGTTTCCATGGTATCAATGCCTCCGGCACAAAGTCTGATTTGAGGATAAAGCTTTCCAAAATACAACTTCGCTTTATCGATGGCAATCTTCCTGTTATTCAGGAAAACATAATCCGCCAGCTTCAATATCTCGCGCCAGTTCTCAAAATCCGCCACGGGAAGCTTACGAACCGCCAGCCTGTATCCCTTCTGCTTTAACTCAAGAAGCCTTTTTACATAAACCTCCACCGGCGGAACAGTATTGTCAATCAAAAAGACAATCCTTCCGTGGGGCGCGCTACACTGACTCTCCACATCGGAAAAAATGGAAATGTTGCTGACAGGAACGAATATTTCCTTGTCCTCGGACAGAGTCTCAATACCCATGTTCTCAATCAGTTCCAGTCCTTCCACTCTCGCCGCACCGTCATTCCGCCCGGTGCCCAGCTTCATGGGGTTCAGGAAAAAATTGTCTTTTTGTGAAAAGATAGAGTATGCACGCACTGCCATATTTTCATCAAAAAGCGGTATCAAAGCCAGTAACATACTTCCACCTTCCTTTCTCTTCTCTATTTAAAGTACTCCACGCCGGACTCAAAGATTCGGATATCCTGCTGTCCATAGATATTCATTGCAACAGACGCATCTCTTCTCTCGGAGTGCGCCATCTTACCTAAGATGCGCCCGTCAGGGGAGGTGATACCTTCGATGGAACCGTAGGAACCGTTGATATTGTACTCCTCATCCATGGATACATTGCCGTTCTGGTCGGAATATTGTGTTGCCACCTGCCCGTTTGCAAACAGCCTGTCAATCCACTCCTTAGGTGCCACGAAACGTCCCTCGCCGTGGGAAGCGGGATTGCAGTATATACCGCCTAGTTCAGCGTCCTGCAACCAGGGAGATTTATTGGACACTACCTTTGTATATACCATCTTTGAGATATGACGGTTAATGGTGTTGAAGGTCAGGGTAGGGGAATCCTCCTTCTGCCCCAGAATCTCGCCGTAGGGAACCAGTCCCAGCTTAATCAGCGCCTGGAAGCCGTTACAGATACCCAATGCCAGACCGTCTCTCTCGTTCAAAAGTTTCATGACAGCTTCTTTTATCTTCGCATTCTGGAATGCGGTAGCAAAGAATTTTGCACTTCCGTCAGGCTCATCGCCGGCTGAAAAGCCGCCGGGGAACATGATAATCTGTGCCTGAGAGATTGCCTTTTCAAACTCATCCACGGATTCCCGGATATCCTGAGCGCTCAGGTTACGGAATACCTTTGTCACTACATTTGCACCGGCACGCTCGAAGGCTTTGGTGCTGTCGTACTCACAGTTGGTTCCGGGGAACACAGGGATGAATACCGTGGGCTTTGCCACCTTATTCTTACATATATAAATACTGTCCGCGCTGTAAAGAGGACTTGCCACGGGAGTAATCTCCTTAACAGCCTTGGTGGCAAAAACCTTCTCCAGCTTGGAGGTCCATGCCTGCAAAGCCTCCTCCATGGTAATCTTTACGTCGCCGGAAACAAATACCGGCTCCTCCGTTACGGTACCGATTACCGTGTAATCCAGCTCCTTCTCGTCCAGAACCCCCAGTTTGTCTGCGGGAATCTCAACCAAGATGTCGCCCAGCCCATTGCCAAACAGTTCATTCTTATCCACAGCACCGTCAACCGCAACTCCCAGCTTGTTGCCGAAAGCCATCTTTGACACTGCCGCTGCAACACCCTTTGAGTCCAAAGCATAGGCGGACACAACAATTTTGTCCAGAATCAACTCATGGATTGCTGCATACAGCTCTGCCACTGCCTCATACATGGGAATATCGAAATCGTCCTTCTCAATGGAGAAACGAACCAGCCTGTTTCCTGCTTTCTTCAGTTCGGGGGTCACAATGTCTCCGCACTTTGCGATATCTACCGCAAAGGAAACCAGTGTGGGCGGCACATCGATATCGTTGAAGGTACCGGACATGCTGTCCTTGCCGCCGATGGAGGGCAGACCAAAGCCTATCTGTGCGTCATAAGCACCCAGCAAAGCCGCAAAAGGCTGGCTCCAGCGCTCCGGATCCGAGGTCATCCTGCGGAAATACTCCTGAAAGGTAAAACGAATTTTGGAGGCATCACCGCCGGAAGCCACAATCTTTGCCATGGACTCCACCACCGCATAAATCGCGCCGTGGTAAGGGCTCCAGGAGGACAGATAAGGGTCAAATCCGTAACTCATCATGGTTACAGTATCCGTCTTTCCTTTTAAGACAGGCAGCTTCGCTACCATGGTCTGGGTCTCCGTCAACTGATGTACACCGCCGTAGGGCATCAGTACGCTGCCGGCACCGATGGAAGAGTCAAACATCTCCACCAGCCCCTTCTGGGAGCATACATTCAAATCGTTTAAGAGGGTCAGCCAGGCCGCTTTTACATCTCCCGCCTCCAGCTTCTCTCCCACTGCGGGAACTGCCCACTTCTCAAAATAATTATCCTTCTCGTCAGGAATATCCACCTTTACGGTTGTTTCCTGGTGAGCGCCGTTGGTATCCAGGAAAGCACGTTTCAAGTCAACAATTTTCTTTCCTCTCCAGTTCAGCACCAGTCTGGGCTCCTCTGTGACAACAGCAACAGCAACCGCCTCCAGATTTTCCTCAGCTGCATAACTTAAGAATTTATCCACATCCTTAGGGTCAACAACAACAGCCATACGCTCCTGTGATTCGGAGATTGCAAGCTCCGTACCGTCCAGACCCGCATACTTCTTGGGAACCTTGTCCAAATCAACGGTGAGACCGTCAGCCAGCTCTCCGATTGCAACGGATACTCCGCCTGCACCGAAGTCATTACACTTCTTGATAATCCGGCTTACTTCCTCACGCCGGAACAGTCTCTGGATTTTGCGCTCGGTAGGCGCATTACCCTTCTGCACCTCTGCTCCGCAGGTTTCAATAGAGCTCTCCGTATGAACCTTGGAAGAGCCGGTGGCTCCGCCGCAGCCGTCTCTTCCGGTACGTCCGCCCAACAGGATAATGATATCACCGGGGTCGGAGGTCTCCCGGATAACGTTGCGTCTGGGCGCTGCACCCATTACCGCACCGATTTCCATTCTCTTAGCCACATAGTTGGGATGATAAATTTCTTTTACAAAGCCGGTTGCCAGACCAATCTGGTTTCCGTAGGAGGAATAGCCGCTTGCCGCGCCGCGAACCAGCCTCTTCTGGGAGAGCTTTCCCTTCAGTGTTTCCGAAACGGGAACTGTAGGGTCTGCCGCACCCGTGACACGCATTGCCTGATACACATAACCTCTTCCGGAAAGCGGGTCACGGATTGCGCCTCCAAGGCAGGTGGCAGCGCCACCGAAAGGCTCAATCTCCGTGGGATGGTTGTGCGTCTCGTTCTTAAAAAATACCAGCCATTCTTCCGTCTCTCTGTGGTCACCGTAATCCATCTCCACGGGAACCACAACGGAACAGGCATTGATTTCGTCTGACTCCTCCATATCGTCCAGCTTGCCGTCCGCCTTCAGCTTTCTCATAGCCATCAGCGCCAAATCCATGAGGCAGACAAATTTGTCCTTTCTGCCCGCAAAGATTTCCTCTCTGGTATCCAGATAGCTCTGATAGGTAGTTTCAATGGGCGAACGGTAATAGCCTTCTCCGAAAGTTACATCAGTGAGTTCGGTGGAGAAGGTGGTATGGCGGCAGTGGTCGGACCAATAAGTGTCCAGCACACGAATCTCTGTCATGGAAGGGTCACGCTTCTCATCATCGCGAAAATACTTTTGAATATGTAAAAAGTCCTTAAAGGTCATGGCGAGAGAAAGCGAATCATAAAGCTTTTTCAGTTCCGTCTCCTCCATGTGGGAAAAGCCGGCAAACACAGCGATATCAGCCGGCTCATCAAACACCGTAATCAGTGTGTCCGGTTTCTCCATCCCCGTTTCTCTGGAATCCACGGGATTGATACAGTATGCCTTTATTCTGGCAAACTCATCTTCTGTAATGTCTCCCAAAATCATATATGTCACAGCAGTGCGGATAACAGGCTCCTCGTCCTCTTTCAGAAATCTCACGCACTGTACTGCGGAATCTGCTCTCTGGTCGAACTGTCCGGGTAGAAACTCTACGGAAAAAATACGCGCGTTGCCGGGCACCTCAATGCTCTCCCGATACAGTTCATCTACGGGAGGTTCGGAAAATACAGTCCTGCAAGCTCTTTCAAACACCTCATCCGAGATATTTTCCACATCATAGCGGATAAACTCTCTGACTCCCTCCACGCTGATGCCGAGATAATTCTTCAGCTCCTCGTGCAGCTCCTTGGCCTTCACGGCAAAAGGTGCCTTCTTTTCTACATAGATACGTCTCACATTTCCCATGTCATTCCTCCAAAGTATATATAATAAATAATCCTGTCTTACTCCGTCTCCACTCCGAGAGACCTCAGGATAAACAGAATTTCTCTGTCAACCGTCTCCGCTGTGATACCGATGGTCTGGGCCGATATTTTTAACCCCTCCAGCACAAACATGATATTCCGTGCCGTTCCCTGACAGTCCTCACAGTAAAACTCCCCGTTTTCCACACCGGTCTCAATGAGCTTTTCGATAATCTTCGCTGCGGAATCAAACTGCTTTTTCAGAACATTATCCTTCTTGCCGGGCTGATTTTCAAAATAATACTCGTAAACAGCCTGGGTCAATGTATTCTTTTTGCGCAACAGTTCTTTCTTCTGCTCCTGCAAAAAGAGCACCAGAATATCTGCCGCTGTTGCATCTTCGGTAATATTATCCGAGAAAACATCGTCCGTCTCCTCGCTCTCCAGCTTCATCACCTCCAGGAAAATCTGGCTGGTGTTGTCAAAATACAGATAGAGCCCGCCACGGCTGATTTCACAGGCCTCCACGATATCCTTCATGGTAACCTTCTTGAAACCCTTCTCCACGAAGACCTTTCTCGCCGTCTCCAGTATAAACTTTTTCTTCTGTACCGATTTTTCTCCCATAAACAGCTAACCTTTCCCCTCTATCTTATGTCCACGGGTCTGTCCCAATATTCAATGATGTCCCGCATCTTCTTCAACACCAGATAAAAAATATTTTCCTGCACCGCCTGCGTCCAGAGCGTGCTCTTCGTCCTGCCGCCCAAAACATACTTCGACAAAATTCCTCTCAGTACATTCCAGTCTTTTAATTCCGCCGCAGCGATAATCCTTCTTTCGTCCTCATGTGTCCTGATGTGGTTGCGCGTATACACATAGCAGTAGTTTCTGTCCATCAGTGCAGATCCGCCTGCTTCCCTGACAAAGCTCATCAGCGTGGAATCGTATACAGGTATGCTCATGGAGTGCTCCGTGAATTCCGGATCCTGATAAAAACCGCCGGGATTCTGCCCCGCATTCTTTTCAAACCAGGGGATATAGCGCAGTAAAGGCATTGCCGTCTGTTTATACTCCCGCAGCAGTTGCTGTCTGTATTCCGTATCCTTTTCCATAACTGCCTCTCTCTTTCCCTTTTTTCTGTTGCAAACCAAAAAATGACACATATGTATTTTTATTTTATCACATTTTTACTAAAAGTACAGTAGAAAATTGCACTACATATGTTGTATAATCAATGTATGGTTCAGCGGCGTGTAACTGAACTTCAACAACCTTTATTATTAAAGGCTTAAATGCGGGGTATAAATTATGGCGGGAATTACATTGGACAAGGGGAAAAGAGTCTACAACAGCGGGCAGCCTATGACTGCCCTCCATCTGCTTATAAAGGGCAAGGTTCTGGTTGAATATCCCGGTGGCACCTATCAGCTTGGGAAGGGCGATGTCATCGGAATCTGTGAGCTTTGCTCCGAGGTTCACTTTTTGGGATATGCCACACTTGAAGAAACAGTTATCCTGACATATCCTGTCAACAGTCTGGATGCTCTGGACGATTTACTGCAAAAGCACCCTGATGTGGCAAGACTGTTCCTGCTGTCTCTGTTCCACCAGATAAATATCCTGTTGGAGCAAAGCTATCTGTCTGAGATGAACTGTACCAGCCTCCATCAGAATCTGATGGAGGATTACGAAAAATACAATACACTATGCAACCGTTACCGCATCCAACCCAGAGTTCTGGAAGACCTTGAGGAAGCAGCTGCATTCTTAGGAGAAGATTCCCCCGATACATGGCTGAATACATACTATCTCGGTCTGCAACACTTTTACTCAGGTCCGGGCGAGGGAGCCAAGGCCCTGATGTCGGAGCCCGGCGTGTCCATGGGGTTACTCCGCAAGGGCAGTCTGGACTTCCGCAAGACATACACGGTTCTGGATGAGCATTTCCGCTACCGCTCCAGAGTGGCAGGCTTTTATTTCAATTCCACCGGAAATGACCTGTTTGATTTCTTTACTTCCCTGTACTATCGCCTGGGACAGAACAACGAAGACGCGGATTCCCTGTATATCGACCTCCAGAGAATGATTGAACAATTTGAGGATAACCCGGCTCTCGACAAAAACCAGATTGCCGCCAGAATCAAAAGTTTCCGTGAGAATCTCTCTCATATAAACCCGCACAACGAAAAGGCCGGGGAAGAGGAATCCGGAGTGAATGCCGCTATCATGCAGGAACTTATGGGCTCACTGAACACCATTCTGGAGTATGCCGGTTCCGACGGAGACGCAGCTGTTGCTTTTCGTCAGGATGTCAATGCTTACAAGGCAATGGTCGACAAAAGTTCCATGGATGATGACGGAATCCGTCTGCGTAAGAAGCTGACCGCAGAATTCTATGAGCTGTACTCTCTGGTCTTTGAACGTACTACAGCCGTACCCTACATTCCGCTGCCGGTAAAAATGTTTCTCTACTTCGGTTATGTGGATGAAGATCTCGCCGGCACCGCAAACTGTATCAAACTGTACAATCTCGTCTGCGGAATGGAGGACTCGGAAAGCTTTGGAGTATATACCCTATACCACTGGCTTCTGGCTATCTATAACGGCGCAAAAGAGCCAAGTCGCAACGAATTTGATGAAGATTTCACAGATTATATTCACAAGCAGAAGCTAAACGGCAATCTCTCCGAAGCCCAGCTGGCTGTTCTGGAGAGCGACCCCATGAGCAAGGTGAATTATGAGATGAAGAACATGTTTCCTCAGGTCAACAAAATGACCTGCGGACGTATCTCCACCTTTTGTCCGCTCTTTTCCGCGGACAATGTGTTGAAAGACTTAAACTCTGCTCTTGTCACCACCGCTCAGATAAGCAAAGCATTTGAAATGATTAAGTCCATCGACTACTCCGCCTTCTATCGGGAGAGTCTGGATTATGAGAACATGGATGCCATGGGCAAGGAGACCATACATCTTGAATTCATGCCCGATATCATCCTGATGCCAAATGTAGGAATCCGTGGCGTCATGTGGCAGGAAATCGAAGGAAAAAGACGCAATACCCCCGGAAGAATGTTTTTCTCCGTCTTTCATATGGAAGATATCAATACCTCTCTGGTGAGACTTACCGGTGAATTCAGGTGGGAAATGTGCAAGAGGATTCAAGGCAGCCGCTGGAATGATATTTCCGAGCGTTCCCTGACCAGTGAATACTTCGACTACATCCAGTTTTACAGAAAGAACCATGACCTCAGCTCCGAGGCAAAGGAAAAAATACGAAGCAGTCTGCAGCGTGCCAAAAACAGCTTTAAAGAAATGTTTGTTCGAGACTATATCATATGGGTACTCTTTGAAGGGAACGGCTCCCCCAGGCTTAACCGTGTGGCGAGAAAAATTATGTTCACCTACTGTCCCTTCCCCGCATCCCTGGCTGCCACTATGGAGCAGAACCCCATTTATGCGGAGCTGTTAAGCCGCCGGAAGATTCTGAGCGCCCAGCGGGTACACCATCTGGAGATGCTGAAGCAAAAGTTGAAGAACAGCGGTATCTCCGTGCCGAAAACACTGGACGCAGAAATTGACTTTACTGTGGGAAAGATATAGACATTTCCCGCTCTTTGATGTATACTAAACAGGAATTTCCCTTTGCGCAAAAGCATCCACGGGCGAAAGCCTGCGGGTGCTTTTGTTTTTTCATCCGTTTGCGGCATCCTGGCCTGACTCACAGCTCATTTTTTCCACATAGGGAGCAGGATTCTTTTCCATTTCAAGCATGGTTTCCAGCGACTCCAGAAACAGTCTTTCCTTTCTGTATCGGTTCATCTCCTCCGGACGGTCCATATAAAACTTAAAATGGTCCACCTGCCATACCAGAATATCCGCCAGGGTATAACCTGCCACCCGATATCCGCACCAGAAATCTCCCGTGTCATGATAATAGGCCAGTTCCTTCAGTACACCTTCGGAACTCAGGATTTTTGTCCACAGCTTTTTCCCGTACTCTTCGCCAAGTCCTCCGCTGACCGACAGTTCCAATACAAAACGCTTTAATTCCTCCAACGCTTTTTGCACTCTCTCATCCATGGAATTTGCCTCCTCTTTCCTGAAACCTGAATTGCATCTTTGTTCAGCCAAAATAAAAAGACCCAGGACAGCTTTTCGACCTTCCTGAGTCTGTTTCAGCAGGGGAAGAGAGGCTCGAACTCCCGTTAACGGTTTTGGAGACCGCCGCACTACCACTGTACTATTCCCCTATTCTTCAGCGAACACACGGCAATCTGCCTCGAATCACTGACGAAGGATATTATAACACAGAGCATATTCGTTTAGCAAGGGGATTTTAAAAAAAATTTCATCTTAAAACAGCCTGTCTATCGCTTCCTGTACCGACCTGACCCCGACAATCTCAATTTTGCTGTTTCGGCTGCAGTCCTCCGCGCAGACAGAAGGTACGATACAGGTTTCAAAGCCCAGCTTCTCCGCCTCCGCCACACGCTGTCTCGCCATGCTCACCGCCCGGACCTCTCCGCTTAAGCCCACCTCACCAAAGGCGATAAGCTTCGGGCTCAGAGCTTTATTTTTAAAGCCGGAAAGGATGGCCAATACAATTCCCAAATCGATGGCCGGCTCCAGTATTTTCATGCCGCCCGTGATATTCACATAGGCATCACAAGATGCAAGCTGTATCCCGGAGCGCTTTTCCAACACTGCCATCAGCAGATTCACTCTGTTGAAATCCGTTCCCGTGGTCTGTCTGCGTGGTATCCCGAAGCTGCTGTGGCACACCAGGGCCTGTATTTCCACCAAAAGAGGTCTGGTTCCCTCCATGGTACAGGCCACCACGGAACCGCTGGCATTTTCCGGTCTTCCGTTCAGCATATATTCGGAGGCATTCTGCACCTCCACCAATCCCTGCTCCCGCATCTCAAACACACCGATTTCATTGGTGGAGCCGAAACGGTTCTTCACGCCCCGGAGAATCCGGTAGGAAGCATGTCTGTCCCCCTCAAAATACAGCACCGTGTCCACCATGTGTTCCAACACCCGGGGACCGGCAACCGTCCCCTCCTTCGTCACATGTCCCACAATCAGCACCGAAACACCGAGGCCCTTGGCAAGCTGCAACAAAATTCCGGTAGACTCCCGCACCTGAGATACGCTTCCCGGCGCAGCAGACACATTTTCATTGTACATGGTCTGAATAGAGTCTATGACTACCACTTCCGGCTTTTGTCCGCGAATCACCTCTGTAATCTCATCCAGATTTGTCTCACAGAGCAACAGCATCTCTCTGGAAAACGCTCCGATTCTGTCGGCTCTCATCTTAATCTGCGCCGGAGATTCCTCCCCTGATATGTAGAGTACCTTATGTCCACAGCCGGAAAGCTTGTGGCATACCTGCAAAAGCAAGGTAGACTTGCCGATACCCGGATCTCCGCCCACCAGTGTCAACGAGCCCTGCACGATTCCTCCTCCCAAGACCCTGTCCAATTCGCCGATTCCCGTGGAAACCCTGTCATCCTCCCTGATGGAAATTTCAGCCAGCACACCGGGTACCGCACCGGAGCGCCTGCCGGGTTGTGCGGCAGCCACACCCATGTGAGGTGTTTTGCTTACCGTCTCCTCCACAAAGGAGTTCCATTCCTTGCACCCGGGGCACTGCCCCATCCATTTTGAAGACTCATATCCGCAATTCTGACAGAAAAATACCGTGGATGTCTTACCTTTTGCCATAATCTCCTCCAAAACACAAGCGCCGGAAAGCATTGCCTCCGGCGCCGAATGTTCTATACTCTTTCAACCTTGACAGTGACCTCTCCGGCTGCCTCCAGTTCCACGCTCAGAGAAAGCTTTCCGCCCAGTCCCGTCGTCATGATGCCCACGCTCTTTCCGCCCACAAACACCTCATATTCCGTGTCGTCATTCAAACCAATGGTAATCTGGGCATCCTCGTCACCTTCCACGATGAATTCCACTCCGTTTTCCTTCTCAGTAAACTCCAGAACACTGGTTCCCGGAACCGACTCGTAAAGAAACATCCCGTTCTTCTCCAGCTTCGTGATATCCCTGTAGGTCTTAACTTTCAGCAAATCACCTGCATGTTGAAAGTCCTCTACCTTTGCCTTCTGCTCCAGCTTGTGATTTCCAAAACTGATTGCACCGCTCTTTTCACTGCGGAGCAGTTCTTCTACAACTGCCATCTGTATTTATCCTCCTGTTCCTCTGTAGCTCATCGACAGCTACTTACAGTATATTCGATTCCCCTTTTGTTGTAAAGCAGACTTTTCCGTTTTTGTATCCTGCCGACACCGTATCCCCGGGCTGTACCTTCTTTCTCAGGATTTCTTCTGCCAGAGCATCCTCCACAACGGACTGTATTGCTCTCTTTAGGGGTCTTGCTCCCATTTTATTGTCCGCATATTTTTCCACGAGATGCTCCTTCAACGCTGCCGTCATGGAAAGATTAATACCCATCTGGGACTCACAGCGCTTGTAGAGATTATTTGCCAGCAGATTGACAATGGCCTTCATATCCTCGTTCCCCAACTGATGGAAAACGATAATGTCATCAATTCTGTTGATAAACTCCGGCTTAAAGCTCCTCTTGACCTCCTCCATAACGCCGCTCTTCATCTTTTCATAGTCCCGCTTTGCATCTCCCGCAGCGGCAAATCCAAGGTTCTTAGGGTCAACGATTCTCTGGGCGCCTGCATTCGAGGTCATAATCAGAATTGTATTTTTAAAGCTCACTTTTCTGCCTTTGGAATCCGTGATATGTCCGTCGTCCAAAACCT
>JAEDMI010000184.1 GCA_016303085.1 Acetatifactor sp. | reverse complement strand
AAACTTTCTATCCTTATGTATTTCTGCAAGATTAATCATTGACGGCACTTCCAAATGCGCAGCATCAACCATATCCTCATCAATCAAATAGAACTTCTCTTCATAAATCGCATACTTACCAATTTTGCTTGTGATAATCAAATAATACACATCATCGGTAACACTATCACGTCCGATTGGTATTAGTGTTGGATGACATGGTCTCGGATCTACATCTCCATTATCAAATACGGTGCCACTCTTAAGCACTATAGAACCCTTTTTGTATTCCATTAGTAAATCACCAACCTTCCATCACCCGATACAGAAACAGACCACTGATTACCTTTACTCTTATTTCCGAGTTCGGCAAGTTCCTCTCGATATTTCTCAATAGGGAATTTATCCTTTCTATAAGTGAAAACATTCCCATTTATTTCTTCCTTCACAAGAGAATCAAAATCATATTTTTTATATTTTTCCACCATCTCCTGCACCGGAGCGGAAAGTTCTTTCTGCGCTTCTGTTATTTCCTTAAACTTTGTCATATATGCAAGCAGACGGTCTTTCATAGCATCTCCTGCGCCAGCACTTACAACCTCTGAATAACCAGTATCTTTTGAAACAATGCTTTTCTCAAGCTCAATAGCCTCATCCTCATCCATGCTATCAACAATGAACTCTATTGCCCTTTTCGTGTGAGCATCCTCGTTCTGGTCCTTCTTAAATAAAGCATTATAGTATGCCTCTATTCTTTTCTTTGAATCTGATGGATTATTCATCTCTATAACCAATTCCTTTCCATCTTCAGTTGTAACGACAAAATCATACCCCATACAATTCCACCTCTACTTGAATTATTTACCTTCTTTGATTTTATAGTAATCATCAGCATCTACGCCGATTTCAACATAGTCCTTCGGCTTCATATTTTTCTTGCTCATGCAAACTACCGTCTCCACATTCGCTGTCCAAGGGAACTGATCGACAGCCACAGCTCTTTCCACGATATAACCGCTCTCCAGAAACATCTCCAAATCCCGCACAAGACTGGTAGGCTTGCAGGATATGTAGACAATATGTTCCACACCGTAGTTGATAATCTTGGGCAATGTCTTGGGATGAATTCCGTCCCGGGGCGGGTCAAGAATAATCAAATCCGGCTTTTCCTCGATTTCGTCCAGTACCTTCAGCACATCGCCTGCAATAAACTCACAATTATTTAAGCCGTTCTCTGCGGCATTTTTCCTGGCTGCCTCCACGGCCTCCTCCACGATTTCCACACCAATCACCTTTTTCGCCACCGGGGCCATCAGTTGGGCGATGGTTCCCGTTCCGCTGTAAAGATCGTAGATTATCTTTCCCTTCCCAGCACCGATGTCTCCCTCCGCGGAAGCATTGCCGCTATCTGCTGCACTCTCCGCTAATTTGCCCGCATACTCTCTCGCTGTCTCGTACAGCACCTCGGCGCTGTGGGAATTGGTCTGAAAGAAGGAAAAGGTGGATATCTTAAAACGAAGCCCCAGAAGTTCCTCATAGAAATACTCCTTTCCGTAGAGCACATCCGTACGGTCACTCTGTACAACATCCGCCTGAGAATCGTTGACAATATGTAGAATTCCCGCAAATTTGCCCTGCAGCCCGCCTTCCTTTTCCAGCGTCAGAAGTTCTTTCAGAAAGCCGTCCAACAAAGCCCGCTCCGTCATTGCTTCGCCTGTATCCTGTGATGTTGTCACCAGTGCAACAAGAATCTCCCCCGTCCGGGATGCTTTTCTCACCAGAAGATGCCGCAGATAGCCCTCATGGCGAAGCCTGTGAAAATAGCTTACTTCTTTCTCTGCAAAGTAATTCCGTATCGTCTTCAGTATCAGACGATAATCGGCATCCACAATCTTACAATCCTCCACCGTCACCACATCATAAAAGCTGCCTCGCTTGTGCATACCGAGAGAAAGAGGACCGTCCTTCACCTCATCACCAAAGGAAAATTCCATCTTATTTCTGTATTCATACTCCACAGGACTGCCTTTGATACCCTCCCAGTTCCAGCTGCTCTCCTGCTTTTCCAGCACACTGTCAAGAAGCCTCTTTACCTGGCTCTCCTTGATTTTCAGTTGTTCTTCATAAGGAAGAGAAAGATAAGTACAACCTCCGCACAAGCCAAAATGGGAACACGGATAGCCTGTCTCCAGTGGTGATTTTTCTGTCACCTCCAGCAAACGGCCTTCCGCCTTCCCTTTTCTAACCTTATTGACACTAAGCTTAATTTTTTGTCCGGGCAGGCTGTTCTTTACGATAACGGTACCCTCCCCGGTATTTACAATGCCTTTGTTGGGGAAATCCACCCTCTCGACTGTCGCTTCATATACCTGTCCTTTTTTCATTTGCTTAGTTCTCTCCCTCGTCTACGAAGAAGTCGTCGTCTTCGTCGCCTTCCTCATCCTCGAACTCATCTTCAAACTCGTCTTCAAAGTCCTCCAGATAATCGGGGGTAAAATAACGGTATACCGCATATGCAATTGCTGCTACCGCAGCGATGACACCGATAACTGCCAATACGCACACCACCGGATTGCATTTCTTTTTTTCTTCTTCCTTCTTGCCGAGGATTTCGCTCAACTTTGTTGCCTCAATTAAATTTTCAAGCTTGTTCATAGGATACCTCCTTAACACTCTCTGCTGTTCTTATATAGAATACCACATTTCTGTGAAAATTACTACAATCTTTTAGATTCTTTTCAGTTTTGCAAAGGACGCATACATGATTTTCTGACCGGCCTTTTCAAAATCCACGGTCACCTTATAGTCCCGGGGCTCCTTCACCAGATTCAATACAGTTCCTTCTCCGTATTTGATGTGAGATACTCTGTCTCCGATGTTGTAATCCGGTTCTGTACTCGTCTGCACGGGTGCACCCTTGGAAATTCCCGCCAACTGATTCAGGCTTCCGATTCCCTTTGCGATAAACGGTTTGTCCGCCTTTGCGGTCACCTTTGGGCGCAAAACTGCCTTCGGTCTGAAGTCGTAGACATTCTGTTGCTGTGCCGGTGTCTTTGTACCCAACCCCAATATATTTTCCAGCATCTCTCTGTTTTCCATGGTGCGTCTGGACTCAGGCACCGTATTGTCCATCAAATCCGTCGGGATTTCCCTGACAAATCTGCTCACCGGATTGTATTGAGTCTCACCGCGAATCATGCGCATTCTGGCATAAGTCAGGGTCAAATCGTTCATGGCACGGGTAATTCCAACGTAAGCGAGACGACGTTCCTCCTCAATATCCTCTGTTTCATTGGTCCAAATTGCCGCCTGTCCCGGGAACAAGCCGTCCTCCATCCCCGCCAGATAGACATTGGGAAACTCCAGTCCTTTGGCGGAATGCAAGGTCATGAGAAGTACACGGTTGTCACCGTTTTCCACATTGTCGATATCCGCAACCAGTGCCACCTCCGCCAGGAACTCCGTCAGGTTCCCTTCTTCATGGGTTTCCTGATAGTTCACCGCTTTGGTAATCAATTCATCTACGTTTGCAATTCTGTCCTCCGCAGATTCATCGTCATTATCCTGCAAATACTCTGCATATCCGATTTTATCCACAATCTCCCGAATCAATTCAGCTACCGTCATCTCCGCAGACGCTTTTCGGAAGCCCTGGATTAACTGTACAAAAGGTCTGATCTTTGCCGAAGTCTTTCCCAGACTCATAATCTCATCTGCCAGTTCCATGGCCTCATATAAACCGATATCCCGCATCTGGGCATAATCTTCCACTTTTTCCAGAGTAGCTGCGCCGATTCCCCTCTTGGGTATGTTGATGATACGCCTTACCGCCACCTCATCCCTGCCGTTATCTATGGTCTTCAGATAAGCCAGTATATCCTTAATTTCCGCTCTTGCGTAGAAGTTTGTGCCCCCTACCACATTATAAGGTACCCCTTCCATAATCATGCGCTCCTCCAGAAGCCGGGCTTGGGCATTGGTGCGGTAAAGTACCGCGAAATCCTTATACTGTGCCCCCTCCCTGCGAACCTTGCGGCACACATCATCTGCGATGTACTCAGCCTCCTCGTAAGCGTTGTCAAACTGTCTGAGATGGATTCTGCTGCCACCGCTCCTGTCTGTCCAGAGCGCCTTATCTTTTCTGCCCCTGTTGTTTTGAATTACCGCATTTGCCGCATCCAGGATATTCTGTGTAGAGCGGTAATTCTGCTCCAGCTTAATCACTACCGCCTCAGGAAAATATTTTTCAAAGTCCAGTATATTCCTTATATTGGCACCCCGAAACCTGTAGATAGACTGGTCATCGTCACCCACCACGCAGAGATTGCGGTATTTTTGTGCCAACAGCCTAATCAGCTCAAATTGTGCCGTGTTGGTGTCCTGATATTCATCTACCATAATGTACTGAAAGCGTTCCTGATAAGAATCCAGCACCTCGGGACAGTTTTGAAACAGTTCCACCGTCTTTACAATAATATCATCAAAATCCAGAGCATTATTCTTCTTCAGGGTTTCCTGATATTCCCTGTACACTTTGGCATACACTGCCTTGTTAAAATCATTTGCGGCATCCAACTCATATTCCCTGACACTGACCAGATTATCTTTCGCGGAAGAAATGGCGCTAAGCAGGGCTCTTTCCTTAAACATTTTCGTGTCAATGCACATCCGCTTGCAGATGCCCTTCATCACCGATTTTTGGTCATCCGTGTCGTAAATGGTAAAGCCAGTCTCATACCCCAGCTTGTCGATATGACGGCGCAAAATGCGGACGCAGAGTGAATGGAAGGTGGAAACCCACACCTGGTCGGCGCCAAAACCCACCAGGCCGTCCACTCTCTCCCGCATCTCTCCCGCCGCCTTGTTTGTAAAAGTAATTGCCAGAATATTCCAGGGCTTCACTCCCATCTCGTCAATCAGGTAGGCAATTCTGTGGGTCAGGCACCTGGTTTTTCCGCTTCCCGCTCCGGCCAACAGCAGAACCGGTCCTTCCGTTTGAAGCACCGCTTCTTTCTGCTCTTTATTCAATGTATCATATATACTCATAAACTAACCTTTCCTACCATGCAAT
>JAEDMI010000183.1 GCA_016303085.1 Acetatifactor sp. | reverse complement strand
GACAAATATTTCCGCAATGCTTTCCTGCCTGAACAATATCGGTCCGGGATTTGAGATGGTGGGACCGGCATGCAACTTTTCAGCCTACAGCACATTTTCAAAGCTGGTGCTGATTATGGATATGCTTGCCGGAAGACTGGAGATTTTTCCCATATTGATTTTGTTTTCCAGAACCACATGGAAGCATCGATAATATGGTTGTGCTGCCGCAACAGCATGTATTCAATTTGATTTTGAAGGAGACTTCATGAATATGAAAGAAGCGACAGAAAAAAAGAATCTGTTTCGTGTGGCGGAGGCAGTTGTCATTGCTGTTGTTGTGATACTGTTTTCCTGTTTTTTTGACTATCGGTATGCCATGAATGATGATGTGTTTGTGAATGCTATTATTTCCGGTAAATATTCCGGCATGCCTGATGTACATAATGTTTCTATAGCGACACCACTTAATTTTTTCTTTTGCCTTTTATACCGCATCTATCCCACTTTTCCTTGGTTTGGCTGTAGTATGATTCTTTGTCAGTTTTATTCTGTTTATTCTGTGGTCACACTTTTACAAAAAAAACTGAACATAAACAGGATGTATGAATGGTGTCTTATTATTGCGGTGAATATCCTGATGTTAGGAATCATGGCAGATAAATTAGTCATTGTACAATATACCTATACGGCAGCGTTGCTGATGTCTTCTGCTACCATTCGTCTCTATAGTATGAATGAGGTGCTTTTAGAAAGAAGATGGCTGATACAATTTGCGGGTATTCTGTTGCAGTATATGTTTGCATACTGCCTTCGTACGGAGATGTTTTGGTTCCTTTTACCATTTTCGATGCTGTTCACATTGATTTGGTATTACAGGAAAAATGGTTTATGCTTGAAAAAGACCTGTGTGAAGCAATGGATATTAATCTGGGGGTGTTTGCTTTTCGGTGCAGCTGTGATGCATACAGTGAATGTGAATAGTTATACGGATGAAGAATGGGCAGAGTATAAAAAAGTGGATGAGTACCGCACTCAACTTTACGATTTTTTGACGATTCCGGATTATGAGGAGAATAAAGCGTTTTATGAGTCTGCGGGCATTTCGGAAGCGCAATATAGTCTTTTGAATAACTATAACTTTTCGTTGGATGATGACATTACCAGCGAAACACTGCGGAGTGTGGTAGATTATGCTGATGAAAAAAGAATATCGAAGTACGGAGGCGTAAAGCGGCTGTATTATCAAATATTTACATTGCCGTTGAAGGAAGGACTGTGGTCTTACGGTCACAGGGTGTTGTTTGATCCCGCGGTGGCAGGGGATGATTATCCCTGGAATTTTGTATGTGCCGCATTGTATGGTGTATTGTTTTTACTGACCTGCTTTTCCGGACGAGTGCAGAATTTTGTCTATATGGTTTTGATGTTTTCCGGGCGCACAGTACTTTGGATGTATGTTATTTTGAAACAAAGGGCACCGGTTAGAATAACACATTCCCTGTTTGTTATTGAGATAGTTTGCCTTCTTATGTTAGTAATTGAGGAATTGAGTTGGCTGAAAGAGAGCAAAAAACTGAAACAACCGAGGCTGTTGTATACAGGACTTGCGATTCTGTTCCTTGCAGGCGCGGGTACTGTGGCATTTGCTTCCCTTAGAAACTTTCAGACAGAGTATGAGAATACTGTATCTTTCAACGAAGATTGGGAAGAACTGCTGACGTATTGCGAGGAGCAAAAAGACAATTTTTATTTCATGGATGTGTATTCTACGGTAAATTACTCTGAGGCGATTTTTGCGAACAGGCATATCGGACCGGACAATTATGATATCTGCGGTGGGTGGCTTGCCAAAAGTCCTCTTTGCGGAGAGAAATATGAGCAGTTCGGTATTTCTTCCGTGAGGGAGGCTCTGCTTGAGAATGACAATGTTTATTTTGTGGCAGAGCAGGGAGCCGATTTGGAGTGGCTGTCAGAGCTATATGCGGAAAAAGGTGTTTGCGTTGACTTGGAATGTCAGGACAGTGTCGCGGGACAATTTGATGTATATAAGATAAATGTGAGATAAGAAGCAGATAAGTATATTGATTTGGTACGCATGTGAATAAGGATGAAGGAAAGAGAGGAAGTATAGAGATGTTATTTGTACAATACCCAAAATGTACTACCTGTAAGAAGGCAGAGGCATGGCTGAAAGAAAATAAGATTGATTATGAGAGCCGCCATATCAAGGACAATCATCCTACAGCGGAGGAACTGAAAATCTGGATTGCACGGAGCGGTCTGCCTGTGAGAAAGTTCTTTAATACCAGCGGACTGTTGTATAAAGAAATGCAGTTGAAGGATAAGCTGGGCAGTATGAGCGATGAAGAAATGATTAATCTTCTTGCATCCGACGGTATGTTGGTAAAACGCCCATTGCTGATTGGAGAAAATAATGTATGCGTCGGCTTTAAAGAGTCTGAATGGGAAAAGACAGTTGGGGACGTTTTATGAAGAGAAATAAGATGGTGGCGGTATGCGCGATTGTACTGGGTGGCATGTTGATTTTCCAGGGATGCGGAAAGGCAGAATCTACTGCCGATGCAGCTGCAAAGTCGAATACAGAACTTGCGGATTCAATAGAATCCAAGGAAACAACGGAATCAGAGGAAGCAACAGAATCATCCGATGTGAAAGAAACGACGGAGACAGCGAAGGCAACCGAGGTTTCCGAACCTGATGAAAATACTTCGGAAGAAAAGAACACAGAGTCGCAAAGGAAGCCGGATTCTTCCAAGACGGATTTGGCAACCCCTGCCGTGGCAGGGGCGCTGCGTGTGGAGAAAACTCAGCTGGTAGATTGTAACGGGAATACCGTGCAGCTAAAGGGACTCAGCACTCATGGGCTTGCCTGGTTCCCCGACTATATCAATGAAGAGTGTTTCCGGCAGTTTCGGGAAGAATGGAATGTGAATGTGATTCGTCTTGCCATGTATACTGCGGAGGGCGGCGGATATTGTACAGACGGTAACCGGGAGAACTTGAAAACACTGGTCAGGAGCGGTGTGGAGTACGCCACAAGGCAGGATATGTATGTCATTATTGACTGGCATACCCTGTCGGACAATAATCCCAACGCTTACATTGAGGAAGCAAAGGCGTTTTTCGCTGAAATGTCCGAGGAATATCAGGACTACAACAATGTAATTTATGAAATCTGCAATGAGCCAAACGGCGGGACAAGCTGGAATGATATTAAATCCTATGCCCTTCAGGTGATTGAAACCATACGTGCTAATGATGATGACGGAATCATCCTGGTGGGAACCCCCAACTGGTCTCAGTATGTAGACCAGGCGGCAGCAGACCCCATTACCGGATATGACAATATCATGTATACCCTGCATTTTTACGCCGCCACCCATACCGATTGGCTGAGGGACAGCATGAAGGCGGCCATTGCGGACGGATTGCCGATTTTTGTATCTGAGTACGGTATTTGCGATGCCAGCGGAAATGGCGCTATCGACGAGTATCAGGCGGAGCAATGGATAAAAACCATGGATGATTGCGATGTCAGCTACGTGGCATGGAATATTTCCAACAAAAACGAAACTTCTGCAATATTTAACAGCAGCTGTAAGAAAGTGTCCGGATTTTCGGAGAGCGATTTAAGCGCTTCCGGCAAATGGCTTTACCGTATGCTCACAGAGGAAACAGATGTGATACTTGCCGGAAACGATGAAAAGTCGCACAGCAGTGCAGCTTCCGGCAACGGACAAAAATCGGAAAGCAATATGGTCTCCGGCAGCGAGGGAAAGCAGGATAGCAATGAGGTTTCCGAAAGCGGACAAAAGACGGAGAACAAATCTGCGGATGATTCAAAAGTTGTATTGAACAGTGGCTCCCTTTCTGTGACGACACAGGTAAAGAACAGCTGGGAGTCGGAGGGAAAGACTTTTTATCAATATGAATTGACAATAGAAAACACCTCCGACGTTAATTGCGATAAATGGGAAATCGATTTGCTCTTTAACGGAGATATCGCGTTTTCTGACGGATGGAACGGAGATTACAGCGTGGACGGTAATGCTCTGCATATTACCTGCAAGGACTATAACGGCAGTATCACTGCAGGAGAGAGAATCGGGGATATCGGGTTTATTGTCAGCGGAGAACAGGATTTGGGTGTTGTGGAATAACTGGAATATGAAAAAGTGGGATGATTTCAAATTGATATGCCCTAAAATGATTTTTATAATATAGTTAAGACCTGCAGGAATATATTGAAAAGGAGACAAACTATGCAAGACACAGGAAAATACTATGTTATAAATCATTTGGTGATGTTTACGGGATTATCTGACCGAACCATCCGCAATTATATTGCGTCCGGTATACTTCAAGGCGAGAAAATCAACGGATTATGGCATTTTACACCGGAACAGGTCGAGGAGTTTGTACGTCATCCCGCAGTCCGTCCCAGCATTTTGGCTAAGAACAACGGATTGGTGTACGATTTTCTTCTTGATACGAAAAAAACAGGACAGGAAATGTGCGTCATACTTGATACGCCGTGTGCAGATAAAAAAACAGTTGCAGAATATTTTTGCTATAGCATCAATAGTGGAGGATATCATAATATTCAATTTTCGTTTGATGGTGTTATGGAAACATCGAGAGTAATTCTAAAAGGCGATGCTGCTGAAGTGCTGCGGCTTGTGAATGAATATAACTCAAAATACCCTACAAAATTATAAAATAATTAACTTAGCGATTACGGAAGCGGATGGCCGATGAAGAAAGGAAACTTATGGGGTGCTATGATGATTATTGTGAAAGTGCTTATAAGTATGGAATGCCAGCCACAGACGGATAGAAACCGGTGTACGGGTAATTGAATAGGGGGAAGGACGGAGCACTCTCAGGTGGAAACCCGGGAGTGCTTTTGCTTAATTAAAAAATGTCGCACAAAATAATTACTCCTTTTCGGAATTACACATTCGTTGAATAAGGACATATGAACATGCATTGAAATAGATATGAAATGGAGGCATTGCAGCAGGGAAAGGCCCGCGTAGCCCCCGAATCTTTGTTTGTGACAAAATAAGAAAAGGAAAGTCTAAAAAAATGGCAGGCA
>JAEDMI010000182.1 GCA_016303085.1 Acetatifactor sp. | reverse complement strand
ATTCCTCCGGGAAATTACTGTCTTATCAACATATTTTATCATTCGTCTGACCATATTTCAACGAAAACGTAATAACGCGCAGTAAGCCCTACTTCTGCCTGCGCGTCCAAGCATATTCTTCAATCCATTCCGATTTGGCTTTTCTAAATACTGAAAAACGCCTATTTCTTATGCCACTGATAAAACTCTTTTAAATCAGCTTTTACATCATCTGATAGCATCGTTTTCTTCACACCCTGAATAGCGCCTTCAAGAGCCATCAGCCTATTAATACAGGCAGATTCATCTATCTCTTGTATTTTGAGCCACGCTGCTTTTGCTCCGATTCTCATTAATTCATCAGCAGAGTTAATTCCCACCTGAAGAAGCTGTTCTTCAACTTTTTTCCCTATATTAGGCAGTTTTGACAATTCTGCCATAATTAACACCTCCAAATAAAAGTTTGGAAACCAAGGGGCTAATGCCCCTTGTGTTTCGCAATTCTTTTTTGCTGTTTCAGTTCAAACATGCGCTCCGATTCTGCCAGTTTTTGTTCTCGGCTTTTCACTTTGCGTTCCTGTTTGTTCTGCTCCTGCTGTAACTTCAAAGCTTGCTGAGATTTCGTTCCAATTCCGACACTCTGTAATTGTTTCTTCACATCTCGCTGTATCCTTTTCGGATTTTTCTTTGCTTCTTTTACAGTAGTTGCCACAGCCGGGCTGAAACACAGACTGAAGTAATGCTTCAGAATAAACTCCTGCACTTCATAATCCTTCGGTTCCGCACCAAAGGTTACTTTTGCTACTGAGAGTTTTCCATCACAAATCCGTTCAAAAACGCCTATCCAGAACGGTTCTTCAAAATATACTGTCAGTCCGCCACTTACATTGCCCATGACAATCCCTCCTTTATTAGTTGATTGAAATGAGCAAAGAACGGACAACCCGGAGGGGCAGGTTACTTACCCTGTATTTTTCATCTGATATAATAGCACATTCGTCTTTTGTCATACAACCCATTTTCAAAAGAGACTCAATAATTTCCCGCTCATTTTTCCCAAAATTCATTTATTACCAGACCTGACAAAGAAAAAGAAGGCAAGCACTCAAGCATTGCCTTCTTTCATGGATGGAGTAGACGGGAGTCGAACCCGTGTCCAAAAGCCCATTCCCTGTCCTTCTACTATCATAGTCCGTTTTTGGGGGCGGCCTTGCCCGCCCTGTTCCCTACTGCGGCAGAAAACGAACAATCTGCCGCTTAAGGTAGCTTCATATTACGCCCGCGCGCGCAAAGCTTAACGCGTGTCGTTTCTCACATAGTCGACGCCCGGATTCCGGAGTGTGAGTGCCCCGGAGCGGACGAGCGCCATAAGGCGCGTCACTCACAGCGAGCCGAACAAGTTCGGTTTACGCTGCAAATGCTAACTGATTATTATCTTCAGCGTTTAGTTTAATTGTGCGATTAACGTGTCGCAACGGATAGCTTCTCCAGCTGCAAGACCCCTGTCGAAACCTTTACTACCCCGAATTTTCAGGCATTTCCCACCTGCTAATACAGTATATTGAATTTCTGTCAGGCTGTCAACAAATCAGCTTGAAATTTAGAGATTTTTAATTTTAAACTCTCTTTCCGTCTCTCTCCTGACATCCTTCTTTGCGATGTCTTCTCTCTTGTCATAGAGTTTCTTGCCTCGGGCCAGACCTACTTCTACCTTTACCTTGCCCTCTTTAAAGTATACCTGCAAAGGAACCAGTGTATAACCCTTCTCCGCAATTTTTCCCGCCAGCTTGTTGATTTCGTACTTGTGCATCAACAGCTTTTTTACTCTCAGGGGATCCTTGTTAAAAATATTACCCTTCTCGTAGGGGCTGACGTGCATGCCATAGACGAACACCTCCCCGTTTTCGATGCGGATAAAGGATTCCTTGATGCTGCACTTTCCCATACGCATAGACTTTACCTCCGTGCCGTGAAGTGCTACACCCGCCTCATAGGTCTCATCAATAAAATAATCATGGAATGCCTTTTTGTTGTTGGCAATCAGCTTCTGTGTCTCCTTTTTCTGTGCCATCTGTCTCACCTCCTGCCTAAATATTTATTCTATCTGCTTCTAAAGAAAAAAGCAATAAACCTGTTGTTGATACTATACCATTATAAAACCAGCGACATATCGATTGACCTTGTAAACCTGTCGCATCCTTCTATACACACGGTAACCGGCATCCCTAACTTAAAGGTACGTCCGGTTGCCTCTCCCACCATCTCGCAGGATTTCTCGTTGTAATAAAAATAGTCCCCCGGCAGCTTTGACACGTGCACCAATCCTTCCACCGTGTTTGGGAGTTCCACATAGATACCCCAGCCTGTAATACCGGAGACAACCCCCTCAAAGTTCTCACCGATTCTATCTTCCATATACTCCACTTTTTTCAGCTTATCGGTCTCCCGTTCTGCCTCATCAGCCCTGCGCTCTGTTTCGGAAGAGTGCTTTGCCACCTCCGGCAGAATCTCCCGGTAATGTGCGACACGGTCCTCGTTCAGTCTGCCCCGCAGCTGTTCCTTGATAATCCGGTGAATCTGTAAATCCGGATATCGGCGGATGGGCGAGGTAAAGTGACAATAATAGGGACAAGCCAGCCCGAAATGGCCGGTGCACTCTATGCTGTACTTTGCCTGTTTCATGCTGCGCAAGGCAAGGCGGCTGATCATTGCCTCCTCCGGCGTCCCCGCTATCTTTGCCAAAAGCTTCTGAATCTCCTTTGGATGGATTTCCTCGCTGCTGACCTTGGCTCCTGTCCTGCCCACGGACTTCATATAGTAGCCGAAATTGTTGATAATGGCAGAAAGTTTCTGTATCCTCTCACCGTCGGGCACATCATGAACACGGTACACAAAGGGTAGTTCCAGCCAGTAAAAATGTTGCGCCACCGTCTCGTTGGCAGCAAGCATAAAGTCCTCAATGATATCCGTTGCCACGTTGCGTTCATAGGGCTTGATATCCAGCGGATGACCGTCTCTGTCTAAATAAATTTTACACTCCGGGAAATCAAAGTCGATGGAGCCGCGCTTTCTTCTTTTCTCACGAAGAATTCCCGCTAATCTTTCCATCTCTTTGAACATGGGAAGCAGCTCCGCATATTCTGCCTGTAGTGCTGCCGTTTCCCCTTTTTTATCCGCCGATACAGTTTCCGCCTCCAACAGCTTCTTTACTACCGTATAGGACATCCTCCGATTAACCCGGATGACGGATTCGCAGATTTCATAGTCCGTAATCTCCCCCTGCAGGTTTACCGTCATCAGGCAGCTCAGCGCCAGTCTGTCCACGCCCTCATTCAGGGAACAGATGCCGTTTGACAGGGCATGAGGCAGCATGGGGATAACCCGGTCCACCAGATAGACGCTGGTTCCTCTTTTCAAGGCCTCCCTGTCCAGAGCGGAATTCTCCTGCACATAGTTGGTCACGTCCGCAATGTGTACCCCCAGGTGATATTTTTCCCCGTCAAAGGAGACACTGACTGCATCGTCCAAATCCTTGGCATCCTCTCCGTCTATTGTCACCATGGTCACGTCCCGCAAATCCCGGCGTCCCGCCCTGTCCGCTTCAGAAACCTCCTGAGAAACCCGTTCCACCTGATTCATGATTTTTTCCGAAAATTCCACCGGAAGCTCATAACCCCTGACAATGGACATAATGTCCACTCCCGGATCGTTGATATGTCCCAGTATTTCAATCACCTTGCCCTCGGGGCTGCGCCTGTCGGTTCCGTAGTCCGTGATTTCCACCACAACCTTATGTCCGCTCATGGCTCCCTTGGAGCGCTCCTTTGGCACAAAGATATCCTGAGGGATTTTTGCGTTGTCCGGTACAACGAAGCCGTAATTATCTCCGGAACGCTCGTAGGTGCCGACCACTTGATTCATTCCTCTGGCAATAATCTTTAATACCTGTGCTTCCTGGCGTTTTCCGCTGTTTCCCGGCAGAAGCGCCACCTGTACAATATCCCTGTGAAAGGCTCCGTTGGTCTTATCTTCCGGGATAAACAAATCCTCCTCCCGGCCTTCGACTTCCACAAACCCGAAACCCTTGGAATTGCTGATAAAAGTTCCTGTCAGTATTTTTCCGTTGGACTTCATATATTTTCCTTTCAGCGTCAGCATCAGGCTGCCCTCCGCCAAAAGTTCCTGCAATATGGCTTTAAACTCCTCTCTGTCCTCCTTCGCCACCTGCAAAAACATGGCAAGCTCCTTTTCCTTCATGGGAACATACATGGAATCATTTACCAGGTCACAAATCACTTTTTTCCTTTTTTCTCTGATATCGCTGTTCGTCATAATTCTCCCATCTGCCTTGACACGCCCCGGAATCTTCTTCCAAAGCGCGGATTCGTGCAAAAAAACACCCTTGTGAGGCTTCACAAGAGTGTTTCAGACAGTAACTTAAAATACATTTAAATTCAGTATAACCGCAATTACCATAAACAAAACAGCCAACCACTTGGTAAGTTTCACCAGAAGTCCCTCCATGGAACGTCCCTTGTTCTTTCCCCAGTAGGTCTCTGCCGCTCCGCTGATGGAACCAAGACCTGCGGATTTACCTTCCTGCATCAGTACCAACACAACCAGTGCCACACAAATCAATATAAAAGCAATTGTTATCACAATCCTTAAAGCTCCCATTTATATTACACCTCCCAAGGGTACTTGCATTTTCCTGTGCGCTCTTGGCATAAAAACAGACTATGCACGCACACAATAATGATTATAGCACAGTCTGTTTCACAATTCAACTACTTTTTGGGTTAAATTCAAATCGGATAGCTTCAGCTCCGTTCACTAAAAACCCACAAACAGCAGATAGCAGAGTCCGGCGAAAAGAAGCAGAATTAAGAGAACAGGTAGGAAAACCGAAATAAGTGATGCAAACAGCATAGCCGGTATGTCTTTCTTTTCCACTGGTTCCTGCTTCAGTTGTTCCTCTTTATCAAAATCTGTTTCTTTCGGTATTCTCTTCCAGAAGTTTCTCATATTTCCTCTCACTTCACCGTTCATGCCAAAATCAAAAATGAATCGCTTCTGTTGGTTCTATCTCTGATTTGTTGTAATTTTTACATCAAACAGATACTTTCCGTCTTC